>JAKONM010000130.1 GCA_022701925.1 Microbacteriaceae bacterium | reverse complement strand
AGCCGACCTGGCCGCCGGCATAGGGCGCGGGCGGCGGCCCGACGACGCCCGTGGGCGGAGCTGCGGCGGCGGGCGCGGCCCGCGTCGGCGGCGCCGGCCTCGACCCCTCTCCCCGGCCGCCGCCCTCGACGCTGATCTCGTCGAGCGTCGCCGAGCCCTGCGACAGGGCCGGGGCCGTATCGAACGTCAGCAGGGCCGCGAGGGCGGCGACACCGTGCCTGCACCGATACACGGAGCCGGACCCGCGCCGCGCCGTGTCGTCACCGCAGCCCCGTCTACGAGTTCCACGAGCCATCATGATCCGGCAATCCAACTCATCGGCACGAACATCGGCCGGCGCCTAGTCTGATATTGTTCTAAATATACTCGTCATTCGTCCAATCCAGGCAGACGAACGACGCAAAAGCAAGCTGTCAACCAATCTGATGCGCCGGTTTTGCGGGGATGTGATCTGGGCGGCACAGGGTTTTATTGGAATAATTTCAAACAATAATGCGCACCGAGTCCGCAACCTTTCGCTCGGCCGCCGTTTTCACTGGGCGAGCGGTTGTGTCGGCCCGGGTCGGAGGCACGGTTGCGGGCCGGGCGTCGTCGACGGGCATCGATCAAGCTGCGGAATTCATAGACTAAATCAGGAACAATAGAAATATTCTATAATAAATCCTGGCGTGTATGTTCGATTGTTTCGGTAAAGACTTGATTGTCTGGCGTTGCGGTCTATTCTACGTCTCACAGCGCCACGATACAGTGTCGTCTCCGACGAGACGCGTCGCGGCGTGCCGCGAAGAGATTCCGTCAATCGTGTCGGGGATGAAACTGTCGATGACGACGACGTCCGCAGCGCCAGTCGGCAACACACCCCTCGTGTGCCTCGATCGCATCTTTCCCGCGGATGGCGTCCCCGTCTTCGCGAAGCTCGAGATGTTGAACGTCGGCGGGAGCGTGAAGGACCGGACCGCGCAATACATGGTCGATCAGGCGGTCGGAGCGGGCCGCATCACCGCCGACAGCCATCTCGTCGAGAGCTCGTCGGGCAATCTCGCCATCGCCCTGGCGATGATCTGCCGGCAGCGCGGGCTGCCCTTCACGGCGGTCGTCGATCCGAACATCTCCTCCGTCAATCTCCGGCTGATCGAGACCTATGGCGGGCGGATCGACAGGGTCGACGAGACGGACGAGGAGGGCGGGTACCTGCACACCCGCGTCCGCCGCGTGGAACACCTCGTCGGCACGATCCCGGGGGCGGTCTGGCTCAACCAGTACGCCAACCCCGACAACTGGCGGGCGCACTACGCCGGCATCGGCGCCGAGATCGTGCGGGAGATGCCGGCCGAGCCGAGCCATGTGGTCGCGGCCGTCTCGACCTGCGGGACGCTGATGGGGCTCGCGCGCAGGCTGCGCGAGCGATGGCCGCGCATCGCGGTCGTGGCGGTCGACATGGAGGGCTCGGTCATCTTCGGGGCGCCGGGCGGGCGCCGCGACATCCCCGGGATCGGGGCGAGCCGGGTGCCCGAGCAACTCCGCGAATCGGAGGTCGATGCGGTGATCTACGCGACCGACTGGGAGGCGGCCCTGGGCTGCCGCCGTCTCGTCGATGGGGAGGGCATCCTGGCCGGCGGCTCCTCGGGGGCCGTGGTCGCCGCGATCACGAAGCTGATCCCGCAGCTTCCGGCCGGCTCGCGCATCGTCACGCTGCTGCCCGATGGCGGCGAGCGCTACCTCGATACGGTCCACGATCGGAGCTGGCCGGAGCGGGAGCGCCGGTTCACCCGCTCCTTCGCGGATTCCTACCGCAGCATCGACCGGCCCCGCCGCGAGGCGGCGCGATCCACCGCCGCCTGATCGTCAGGCCTCCCGGCACGGCGGCGCGCCCCCGCGCGCGCCGCGCAACCGATCCCACCGACCCGACGCTCACGGAAGGCCGAATCCCATGACCGCTCCGACCCTGCGCTACCTGTCGCGCTCCGACATCGCCGCCCTCGGGGGCGACCGCTCCGATCTCTACATGGAGGCGATCGAGCAGGGCCTTCGCCTGCACGCGGCCGGCGAATTCGTGCAGCCGCTCAAGCCCTACCTGCGCAACCCGCGCACCCGCCACATCGCCGACCGCATCATCGCGATGCCGGCCTGGATCGGCGGCGAAGCGCCGATCTCCGGCCTGAAGTGGATCGGCTCGAAGCACGACAACCCGTCCGCGCGGGGAATGGAGCGGGCGAGCGCCGTGATGGTGCTCAACGATGCCGAGACCAACTTCCCCGTCGCGGTGATGGAGGCGGGCCTGATCAGCGCCATGCGCACCGCCGCCGTCACGGGCGTGGCCGCGCGCCACCTCGCGCGGGCCGGGTTCGCCGACGCCTCCCTCGTCGGATGCGGCCCGATCGGGGAGCGTCAGGCGCGGATGCTGGCCGAGCAGTTTTCGCATCTGAAGAGCCTGCGCCTGTTCGACCTGCGCCGAGGGGCCGCCGAGGATCTTTCCGCGCGCTTGCGCGATCGCCACCCGCACCTGCGGATCACGATCGCGGACACGGCCGAGGCGGCCGTGCGCGACGCCTCGGTGGTGATCACCTGCACGGTGACGGACACGCCCTACCTGCCGTTCTCCTGGCTCTCGCGCGGGACCTTCCTCGCCAACGTCTCGATCATGGACGTCGAGAGCGAGATTTTTCTCAAGGCCGACAAGGTGGTGGTCGACGACTGGGAGCAGTCGAACCGCGAGAAGAAGGTCATCAACCTGCTCGTCGAGTCGGGGCGCTTCTCGCGCGAGGCGCTGCACGCGGAACTCGGCGAGATCGTCGTCGGTCGCAGGCCCGGACGCGAGAACGACGACGAGATCATCCTGTTGAACCCGATGGGCATGGCGATCGACGACGTCGCGTGCGCCGCCGCGATCCTTTCCCGCGCCGAAGCCGCAGGCGTCGGCACGGTACTCCCGCTGTATTGACGGGCGCTCGACGTGACCGCAGCCCCGACGCGCCCCACCGGTTCGGACCTCGGCTCGGACCTCGGCTTGGACTTCGGCGCGGACCTCCTGGCCGAACTCTTCGATGCCCTCTGGATCGAGGACGTGGCGGGCTTTCGCGGCCGTGCGGTGCTGGGACCGCCCCTGGCCGACGGGCGACGCGACTACGCGCTGGCCTTGGGCGCCGCCCACCTGCGCGCGCTCGTGCGGCCGGACGGCTGGCGTTCCGGCATCCGTCTGGCGGGGCCGGTCCGCCACGAGAGCGCCACGGGCAGCGATGGGCTCGACGCGCCGGGCCTCCTCGCCCGCATCCTGTCGGCGCTGCCCGACCTCTCGCCGAGCGTGACCGCGCGGACCCTCGACCGGCTGCACGGGATCGTCGCGCGGGCCGGCCTGCGGGAGACGACCGCCGCCGAGCTGGACTCCGCGGCCGCGATCGGATCGGCGCTGGCCTTCGAGCGCATCGCAGCCTGGCGGGACCGGCCGTTCCACCCCTTCGGCCTGTTGCGGCACGGGCTGAGCCGGGAGGAGGAGCTGGCCTACGGTGCGGAGGCCGGGCGCTACTTTCCCCTCGCCTGGTGCGCGCTGGCGCGGGAGCGCTGCGCAAGGTCACCCTCGGCCGATCCCGGCGGCCCGGCCACGGCCCTGCTCGACGGGCCGCAGCGTGCCATGCTCGACGCCGAACTCGACCTGCGCGGGCTCGCAGCCTCGCACGTCGCGATGCCCCTGCATCCCTGGCAGGCCGCCCACGCCCTGGCCGAACCGTTCGCCGGGGAGATGCGCTCCGGCGCCCTCGTGCCCCTCGACGTCCTCGGGCCGCTCTGCGCGGCGACCTCGTCGCTGCGGACCGTGGCGTTCCCGTCCCGGCCGGGGCTTCACCTGAAGCTCCCACTCGACGTCCAGACGCTCGGCGTGCGGCGCCTGCTGTCGCCGCAATCCCTGCGCAACGGCGGGCACGGCGAAGCCCTCGTGCGGGCGGGGCTGGCCCGCGATCCGTGGCTCGCACGTCACGTCCGCGCCGCCGACGAGACCGTGTCCTGGCACTTCTGCGAAGCCGACGGCGACGTCTACGCCGAACGCGGCGCTCTGCTCGGCGGCCAGATCCGCCGCCTGCCGGACGAGCCCGGCGTTCCGGTGCCGCTCGCGAGCTTCGCGGTGGCCCCCCTCGGCGGTCTGCCGCCGGCCGTGCGCGCGGTGGCAGGCGACGCCCCCGACCTGCCGGGGCTGTTCGCGGGGATCGCGGACCTCGTCCTCGGCACCGCCCTGCGCTGCGTCGCGCAGGGGTTCGTCCCCGAACTGCACGGGCAGAACGCCCTGCTGGTTTGCTCGGACGGCGCGCCGCGGCGCCTCGTGCTGCGCGACCACGACACGGTGCGGACCGCGCCCGCGTGGCTGGCGGAGAGCGGGCTCACCGTGCCGCCCTACCTCGTGACCGATCGGTTACGGAACTCGCTGCTGCTGGCCCGGCCCGAGGACTTGCTCGCCTACGCGCAGACGCTCGCCGTGGACGTGGCGCTGCGCGCCGTCGCCGAGGCGTTCGCGACGGCCGGCCGGGGCTTCGGCCTGCGCGAGGCCAGGGACATCCTCGCCAGCACCTGCGACCGCGTGCTCGCCGACACCCCCATGCCGGCGCGGTGCCGGTCCTTCCTGTCGAGGATCCTGCTGGACTCCGAGGAGGCGCCCTTCAAGCAGGTGCTGAGCCCGCTGCTGGCCGTCGAGCGCGCCGGGACGTCGATGCCGAGCCGGCTCGGCAGCGCGCCGAACCCGCTGTTCCGGGGGGCGTTGCGATGAGTCCGTCCGCGCGTCTCCTCGCGACCGGGACGGACCCCGAGGCCGCCGCCGTCCATCCCGGCGCCGTCCCCTCGCTCGTTCTTCTCCAGACCCTCGTCACGGCGGCGCCCCTGGCGCTGCTGCCGTTCCTGGGGCTGCAGGTCGCCGCGATGGGTGACGCTTCGCCGCTGTGGACGTCGGCGGCTCTGGCGGCGCCCGCGGTCACGACCCTGGCCATCACGCCCGCCTGGACGCGGCTCGCGGCCCGGCTCCCGCTGCCCGTCCTGATCCTCTGGACCGGCGGGCTCAGTGCGCTCAGCTGCGCGATGATCGCCG
>JAKONM010000117.1 GCA_022701925.1 Microbacteriaceae bacterium | reverse complement strand
CACCCGCAGTACCTGGTGATGCTGGCCCTCTGGCAGCACCGGCGGCTGACCGTCAAGGAGCTCGGAGGGCTGCTCCAGCTCGACTCCGGCACCCTGTCGCCCCTGCTCAAGCGCCTCGTGGCCCTCGACCTGGTGACCAAGGCCCGCGACGAGCGCGACGAGCGCAGCGTCGTCGTCACGCTCACCGGCACCGGGTCCGCCCTGCGCGAGGAGGCCCTCGCCGTGCCCCGGGCCGTCATGGCCCGGCTCGGCATGGACGTGGGCGACCTCGTCTCCCTCCGCGACTCCCTGACCGCCGTCATCGCCGCCGCCACCACTGCGACCTCGCCCACCCGCCCATGATCACGGTCAGGGGTGGTGGGGCAGCCAGCCGCCGCGGGCTCGGTACTGCTGTGCGGTCTCGACGACCAGCACCCCGGGCTCGTAGCTGCCCTCGAGGTGCTCCACCACCTCGCCGTCCGGGCCTGCGTCGTCGAGCGACTGGTCGGCGGGCACGCCCAGCAGCGCCCGCGTCAGGGCCTGCGACGCGTCGAGCAGGTCGTCGAGGGCGCGCAGCAGGTGCTCCCCCGTCACCTCCTGCACGGCGGTGGCGGCCCCCGCCCCGCCGTCGACGTCGTGGGCCATCGCCGCCTCCAGCACCGCGCGGCGCACGAGCTCCTTCACGAACGACGCCGTGACGCCCTCGCTGCGCGCCACCACCTGCGCCACGACGGCGTCGTCGGCGGTCAGAGGCACCGCCCGCGAGTAGAGCCGCAGCAGGCGGCGTCGGGCGTCGGCGTCCGGCAGGCCGATCTCCAGCGCCACGTCCACCCGTCCGGGGCGCGCCGCGAGCGCCCGCTCGAGGGCCTCGGCGCGGTTGGTGGTGAGCAGGAAGAGCAGGTCGGCGTCGGCGGCGGCGCCGTCCATGGCGTCCAGCAGCTCGAAGAGGACGGGGTTCGTGCCGTGGCCGAAGGAGCGGTCCTCGGCGACGAGGTCGACGTCCTCCAGCACGACGACGGCGGGCTGCAGCTCGCGGGCCATCGCCGCGACGGCGCCGATGAGGTGCAGGGAGCGGCCGGACAGCAGCAGCGCGGTGGTCCCGGGCAGGTGCGTCACCACGTAGCGGGTGGTGTGGGTCTTGCCGGTGCCGGGCGGGCCGTACAGCAGCAGGCCTCGCTTGAGGTGCTGGCCGCTGGCGCGCAGCACCTCGCGGCGGGCGGCGACGGCGAGGGTGTGCCGCTCGACGCGGGCGAGCACCGCCTCGGGGAGCACCACGTCGTCGCGGTCGGTGCGGGGCAGGTCGGGGAAGCGCAGCGCCACGCCGCCGTGCTCGTCGGCGCTGATCTCCAGCACCTGGCCGCGGTAGACGTTCTTCGCCGAGCGCAGCGCCTCCAGATCAGCGAGCAGCTCCTGGGCGCGGGCGGTCTCGAGACCGGCGACCTCCACGGTGAGCCCGCTGTGCCCGTGCTGGTCGGCGGGGCCGCGGACGTGTAGCGCGAAGCGGCCGCGCGGGTCGCTGACCAGCAGCAGCACCGCCCGCCACACCGCGGTGGTGCTGGTCGGGCCGGAGGGCAGGTCGTCGACGGGTGGCGCGGTCACGCGCAGCGGCGGGAGGTGCGAGCCCTGGAGCATCTGGGCCACGTCGACGGTGCCGAAGTGCGGCGGGATCGTGTAGCCGACCACCTCGACGGTCCGGCCGGCCTCGGCGGTCCACGCGTCGAGGGCCAGCTGCAGGTTGACGCGGTCGAACACGGCGAACTCGCGGCTGACGACGGCGGCGTCGCGCGCTCCCTCGCCGAGGTGGTCGCGCAGGCGGGTGACCAGGGGTGGGACCTGCTCGGCGGCGGTGTCGCGCGCCCAGTCGACCAGTCCCGTGAAGGCCCGGGCGAAGGCGACGCGCTCGTCAGCGGTGGCGGGAGCGGGGGCGGTGGCGGTGGCGGAGGTCTGGGGGTCGATCACCCCCGCATCGTCGCGGCGGTGGTCGCGGCGGCGCGTCATCCCCCGGCCGGACCTCGGCCGCCGACGGAGGGGGCGCACCCGCGCGGATGGCCCCATGGCCGCGCGGGTGGCCCCATCAGCACTCCTGATGGGGCCGACCGCGCACGCATGGGGCCAACGGCGCGACAGACGCTGCAGCTCCGGCCCGGGTCAGCCGGCGTCGCTCCAGGCGCGGCCCGTGTGCACGTCGAGGGGGAAGGTGATCGGGAAGTCCCCGTAGAGCAGCCGCCCGGCGCGCTCGGCAGCACTGCGGACGGCGCCCGCGACGCCGTCGGCCAGCGCGGCGGGCGTGTGCACGAGCACCTCGTCGTGGAGGAAGAGCACCAGGTGCGGCCGCTGCTCCACCGGGCCGCTCCCGCCGAGGCGCCACAGCTCCTCGCGCAGCAGCGCGACCCAGCTGGAGGCCCACTCCGCCGCCGAACCCTGCACCACGAAGTTGCGGGTGAAGCGGCCCCAGGAGCGGCGCTCGCGCACGTCGGCGTCGCTGGCGGGCTGGTCGGGGGCCTGCTGCGTCCAGGACCCCGTCGGCACCGGTGAGCCCCGCCCCAGCCAGGTGCTCACGGCCTCGCCCCGCTCCCCCGCGGCCGCCGCCAGCTCGAGGTGCTCCACGGCCCGCGGGTACCGGCGCGCCAGGTGCTCGACCATCCGGCCGCCGCTGCCGGCGGTGGCGCCGTACATCGCGCCGAGCACCGCGAGCTTGGCGTCGGCGCGGGTAGCGACGG
>JAKONM010000112.1 GCA_022701925.1 Microbacteriaceae bacterium | reverse complement strand
GGCCGACGGACTCCGGGAACGCCCGGCGATTGCTGGTGATCGCGGTCACCGACTACCTGCGGGTCGGCACCCGCAGCATGCTGCACGCGATCCGGGAGGCGCGGCGGTGGGACGGCGCGCAGGTCGTACCGCGCATCGAGGCGCCGGCGCTCGTGGTCCACGGCGGGCGCGACCTGCTGGTGACCGACCGCTGGGCGCAGCAGGTCGCGGAGTGGCTGCCGAAGGGCTCGCTGGTGCGGATGCCCGAGGCGCCGCACGGCCTGCCGTGGTCCAGCGCCGACGCGCTGGCGACGACGGTGCGCGACTTCGCGCGGTCCGACCCGCCGCACCGGTCGGACTGATCCGACGCGGACGGCGCGGCGAGCGGGTTCAGGCCGCGGGCTGGGCCCGGGCCATGAGGAGCGCCTCGTAGTACTGGGAGGAGGGCAGCGCCTCGATCTCGCCGACGTGGCCGTGCGCCATAGCCCAGTCGGGGAAGCGGCGCTCGGGGATGATCTCCTCCTCGATCACGCGGATGCGGCCGTGCCGGGGGTCGCGCCGGATCGACTCCATCAGCCTGCGCACGACCAGCTCGGGGCCCTCGAGCACCTGCAGGAACCAGCCGCCCTCCGCGACGAGCATGCCGGTGACGCCGAACACGCTGTTGGAGTACCGCGCCTGCCCCAGCAGCTCCGCGAACCCCGCCTCCGTGAGCTCGGCGGTGGCCGAGCTCTCGTAGGTCAGCGAGAGGATCCGCGGGCTCTGCTTCTGCGTGACCGGGTGGTGCAGCCGGTTGTGCTCGACGCAGGCGGCGTGGGCCACGGCGTGCTGCGTGCCGAACGACCGGTGCAGGTCGTGGTCGGCGCAGACGACGAAGCAGCCCGCGGTCGGGTCGTCGGGCTGGACGACGGGTCGGCACGAGACGTGGGCGGGCATCCGATCCTCCGAGCAGCACGGTCGCGGAGGGACGTGCAGTTGGAGCATGGCGCGGTGCGGCCAGCGCGGACGGGCGGACCGATGCTTCCCCAGCGAGCACACCGGAGATGTTCGGCCTTCCCGCGGACCGCTCACCGGATCGGCTGACATCGTCACCGTCATGAGTTACCGGCTGCCCAGGGCGAGCGTCACGACCTGCACCAGCGCGGGCTGCACCAGCGCGGCGTCCCACGACGACCAGGACGCGGCCGGGCGTGCCGCCGCGCTCTCCGGCTGGCAGTTCGGCGCGGGCACCGCGACCTGCCCGGCTCACCAGCGGCGGATGGACGTCCTGCACTTCGCCGCCTGACTCCAGTCCGGTCGCGTGGCCCGGTCGGGCAGGACCGCTGCCGCCGCGCAGCGCGTCAGTCGTGGAGCAGGGCCAGGAAGGCCGTGAACGACGCGGCGAGCGGGACCAGACCGGTGTCGACGCTCCAGAAGGCGACGGTCGGGGCTTCCCGGTCGACGCGGAAGTCGAAGCACAGCACGTCGCCGCCGAGGCAGTCGGCGAAGGGGATCACGCCGTCGTCGAGCACGTCCTGCAGCGGGAAGCGGCGTTCGACGATGTCGGAGAACGAGTCGCCCTGGAAGTGCAGCAGGTGCTCGACCGCCTCGACCCTGCCGTCGGGCAGGGTGAACGAGCCCGGCACCGGGCGTGCGCCCTGCTTCCCGGAGGCGATCTCGAGGAAGTCCTGCGGCAGCGGCCACCGCCCGAGGGCGCGATAGGCGGCGATCACCTGGTCGGCGATCGCGGGAGGCGCGCCCGGCACGGCGTCCGGCTGCCAGTCGACCGGGTGCGCGGCTGCGCTCGAGGGCGGCGCTGCGGGCTCCTCGCGCGGCGCGGGCGCTGCAGCGGGCGGAGCGCTGAGCGCCCGCCACCAGTCGCGGATCGAGCGCCGGGATGAGGCCATGCTCCACAGTGCCACGGCGGGCAGTCTGCCGCCCGAGCGCGCCGACGGGTCAGGAGGTCGAGAGCCGGATGAAGCGGCGCTTGGCCCCGGACCGGAGCTCCACCTCGCAGGCGCCCTGCGCGGCGAGCGCGGCCAGGGCCGAGTGCGTGCTCGGGCTCGGCGGGCAGGCGATCCATTGCGCCCGCACCCGGTAGGCGACGACCATCGGGCGGCTCGTCGGCGAGAAGAGCGTGATGGCGGCGGTGGCGCACGGCACCTCGTCGATCGAGACGAAGGTGTTGCGGCGCGGCGGCACCTCGGGGGCGCGCTTCGCGAGCCGGCTCAGCACTCCGTCCCAGACCATGCGACACGTCTACCGGGCCCCGGCCGCAGCGCCACCGCGGCACGCCGCGGTCGCCCTCCCGCTCAGTTCCGAGCATCCGCGCCGCTCACGCCTCCGCGCTGCGCAGCCCCCGGTCCAGGAAGTCGACGATCCAGTCGAAGCTGGCGTCCACGTCGACGCCGTACCGGAACCCGCCGGCGGCCTCCAGCGCGGCGAACCCCTGCAGCACGCTGCGGAGCATCCGCAGGGCGTGCACCTGGCGGGCGGGGTCCAACCGGTAGTCGCGCAGGGCCGCCGCGAAGGACACGAGCGTCCGCTCCAGCGCGACGGTCAGCGGATCGTCCGGTCCGCCGGCCTGCACCTCGACCGTGGCCGCCCAGCGCCCCGGGTGCTGCTCGACGAACCGGCGCACGGCGCCCGCCGCAGCCCGCAGCGCGTCCTTGCCGGCTCGGCCCTGCATCGCGTCGCGGAGGTCGTCGCCCACCTCGGTCGCGGCGAGCACCGCGATGCGCCGGCGGAGGTCGTCCAGGCCGCCGACGTGCTTGTAGAGGGACGGCGCCTTCACGCCCAGCCGGTCCGCGACGACCTGCATCGTCACGCCGGAGAGCCCGATCTCGTCCGCGACGGCAGCAGCGGCGGCGGTAACGACGGCCGCGTCGAGGCCCGCCCTAGGCATCGAGGTCGCTCCCCGCGGACGCGAAGGCTGCGCCCAGGAAGGGCGTCACCAGCGCGAGCAGCGCCGCCGGCGTCTCGGCGTGGGGGTAGTGCCCGGCGCCGTCGATCACCGCGACCCGACCCAGGCCGACCGGCAGCGCCGCGACGATCGCCTCCCCCTCCGCGGCCGGGTCGACCCAGTCGGGATCGGCGCCGCCCTCCACGACCAGCGCCGGGCACCGCACATCCGGCAGGCGCCGGCCGGCGTCCTCCGGCGAGGTCCTCGCCATCGCCCGCAGCACGGCCATGCGCTCCGGGCGGCCGAGGGATGCCGCGATGCGGCTCCGCTCCTGCTGCCAGTCGGCGGGCTTCGCGGGGATCGCGAGGTCCAGGTAGGCGAGCCACGCCTTCAGACTGCCGGTGAGCAGCACCCGGGTCAGCCGCGCCATGCCCGTGCGCACCCTGGCCGTGCGCAGCAGCCCGCCCAGGTCGAACTCCTGCTTCCTGGTGAACGGGGCGATCTCGACGACGCCCGCGACGACGTCGGGGGCGGTCGCGGCGGCGATCGTCGCCGCTCCCCCGCTGATGGACTGGCCGACGATCACCGCGGGTCCGCCCAGGTGCCGCACGACCGCGACCAGGTCCCGGGCGATGTCGGCGCGCGCATAGCCCGCCCAGCCGACGCTCGAGTCGCCGCAGCCGCGGATGTCGACGTTCGCGACCCGGTAGCCGGCCGCGACCAGCTCGGGGACCACGAAGCGGTAGGAGTGACGGCTGTCGCCCATCCCGTGGGCCAGGACGACCAGCGGACCGTCGCCGGTGAGGTCGTAGGCGATGGTCCCCTCGCCGGTGTCCAGGTGCTCGAGCATGTCGTCTCCCTTGTGGCTAATGTGCGTAGCCAGATGCTACGACTATTAGCCGGAGCGCGTCAAGCAGGCGGCCCGCCCGCTTCGTCAGCGCCGCTTCGCGTACCGACTGCCGCTGCAGGTGTGCACCCCGTCGTCGCCCGTGATCAGCCGCAGGCTGTAGTCGGCGCAGTCCTCGAAGCTCGCGACGCTGATGAAGCGGTCGGACCGCTGCAGCACGCCCCGCGAGCCCTCGCCCGGGCGCAGGCCGGCACGATGCACCATCCACTCGAGGTCGCGGGCCTCGTCCGAGAGGTACCGCATGACCGCCTCGTTGTCGCGGTGCTGCCCCAGGTACGGGCGGGCGATCGTGCCGCGGATCACGCGCAGGAAGAGGGGCAGCCGCTGGCCCGGCGGGGTGCTGAACCCGCCGGCCTGGTACAGCAGCCGACGCACGCCCTGGCGCCGCATCGCGGGCACGAGCCGCCGGACGAAGGCGGTGTTGACCTCCGCGTGCTGCTGCGCCTCGCGGTCGCCGATCATCATGACGACGAAGTCGACCCCCTCCACCAGCGCGTCGAGGTCGAGCGGATCGGTGATCGACCCCTGCCGCACGTCCAGCTCCGCGGCGCGGTCCCCGAGTCGGGCCGGGTTCCGCACCAGCGCACGCACCCGGTGACCCCGGCCGAGCAGGAGGTCGACGAACGGCCGCCCGGTCTGCCCCGTCGCGCCGAGCACCAGGAAGGTGCTGCGCTCCCCCGTCGATCCGTCTGCTGCTCCCACGTCTCCACCCTTCGCCTGCACGACGACACGTCGTGCTGTCACCATGCATGACGACACGGCGTGCCGTCAAATAGGATCGAGGACATGAGCCGATGGCCGGACGGAGCTGCCGAACGGCTCCACGCCGCCGCGATGGAGCTGTTCGCGGAGCAGGGCTTCGCAGCGACGACCGTGCCGCAGATCGCGCAGCGGGCCGGGCTCACGACCCGCAGCTTCTTCCGGTGGTACCCCGACAAGCGCGAGGTGCTGTTCACCGGCGAGGACGAGCTGCCCGACGTCGTGGCGGCGATGTTCGCCTCGGCGCCGTCGGAGCTGTCGCCGATGGACTGCATCCGCCGCGGCTTCCGCGATGTGGTGAGCGCGCGGTTCGAGCGCCTGCGGCCCGAGCTGCTGGCCCGCTGGCACGTGATCCGCACCGACGAAGGCCTGCTCGAACGCCAGTCGCGGAAGCTGGCGATCCTGCACGAGGCGTCGGTGCGGGGCTTCCGATTCCGCGGCCTCGCCCCGCTGGAGGCCGACCTGGCCGCGCGCCTGGCCGTCACCGTCTTCGACGCCGCCGCCGCGCGCTGGCTCGAGCGGGATGACGCGGTCTTCGCCGACGTCGCCGACGAGGTGTGCAGCGAGCTCAGCGCGGTGGTGCGGGGCGGTCAGGGATGAGGCGACGCCCGAGCGCGATCCCGGCAGCCCGATGCTCGTCGGCGCCTGCGGCAGAGACGGAGTCGTGACGACGCCGGCGGACGACCCCTCCGAGGTCCGCACAGCACGGCTGCTGCTGCGCCGACCTGCGGAAGCGGACGCACCGTTCGTCCTGGCGCTGCACTCGGACCCGAGGACCACGAGCCACAACCCGTCCGACGCCCTCGACGACCTGGCCGGGGCGATCGAGCGGATCCGGCTCTGGCGCGGCCACTGGGAGCAGGGCCTCGGCTACTGGATCGTGGAGGAGAGCGCGACCGGCGCGCCGATCGGCGTCTGCGGCGTCAAGGCCGTCGACCTGCACGGCATGCCCTCGTGGAACCTCCTCCACCGGTTCTCGCCGGCTGCGCAGGGCAGGGGCTTCGCCCGCGAAGCCGCGCGGGCTGCCGTCGCTGCAGGGGCTCGCGTCGACGTCTCGCGCCCGGTGGTCGCCCGGATCCGGGCCGAGAACACGGCGAGCCGTCGCGTCGCCGAGGCGCTCGGGATGGTCCGACATCCCGATCTGGACCTGGACGGCGACGACGGCCGGGACGAGGTCTGGAGCACCGCCGCTCTCTGAACGGGTGCGGTCGCGGGCCGCTCCTGCTCAGCCTGCGAACCTGCGGCACCACTCGATCAGCGCGGGCGAGCCGTCAGCGGAGACGGTGGGTGAAGAAGCCGTCCTCGATGAGGACCAGGAACCCGATCAGCACCGGCTTCCCGCTCGGGATCCACACGCTGCGCGCCGGCTCGGGGGTGCAGGTCGATGCCACCGGGCGGCAGCGCGCGGCGCACGGCATCGGCACCCATTCGGTCTCGCTCCGTCGCCGATGCGGGACGACCACCGCGAGGAGTTCCGCCACTCGACCCTCCAGTGCGCGCGTGGCCGGCGGAGGCAGTTCCTCGCGGGGACCGGGATGCAGGTGCCAGCCGGCTTGCGGCGCCCCGGGGAGGTGCTCGAGCAGGCCGCCCCGCAGATCGGGCGACACCGGGCCCGCGAGCGCCTGCAGGTCCTGCCCGACCCGCAGGTGGCACTGCCGGCTGCTCAGCGTCTCCTCGTCGCCCCATGCCACGACCCGCGTCCGCCCCCTCGGCGCCGTGAGGGGCGCGCCCTGCAGCGGCTGCATCGTCATCGCCCGCTCGGTCGGAAGGCGACGACCGGATTCACCCCGAAGGCGAAGCCGGTGTTCCGGCAGGCCGCCGTGACGGGCTCGGTCTGCACCGGGACCTGGACCGTGCTGCCGGAGATCGTCAGCTGCAGGGCGGCCACCTCGACCGGATCGCAGACCGGCAGGGAGCCGATCGGATTCGGGGACGGCGACGGCGTCGCGGCCTGCTTCGCGTTCTCCTTCTCGGTCTGTCGGTCGTCGGCTGCAAGACGCCGCTCGGTCTGCAGGTCGACGATGAGGTACCCCTTCCCGCCCGCCTCGAGGCGAGCAGGAGGGAACTCCTGGAACCGGTTGAGCGATCCCTCGCTGGAGTCCAACGACTGGTTGCCGAGGTCCCCGATCTGCTGCCCGTCCGCATCGAGGTACCGCAGGATCGGCCAGGACCGGACCGCGCAGTCGCTGCTGGAGGCGTTGGTGACCGTGACGATGCCGCCGTTGCGGGTGGGCACCTCCTCCAGCGTCCCGGTCACGGCGAGATCTCCGCTCGCGCAGGTGCGCAGCGTCTCGGGCACCTGCTTGCTCGTGGCGGCGATGGAGAAGCCGCTGCGCAGCACGCGCGCGTCGACCGCCCACATCCGGAGGACGAACTTCGGGGTCCCCGAGAGGATCCGCACCGAGATCTTGACCGGGTCCTTCGTCTCGGTCGGCTCACCATCACCGCCGAGGTTGAACCGCCAGCCCGGCTGCTGGATCCGCAGCCCGCGGCACGAGAGCGTGTGCGCCGTGCCGGTCACGTCGGTCCAGGACACCGCGCCGCCGCCGTTGCAGACCCCCGCGATCACCACCACGTCCCCGTCGGGGTCGAAGGGGCCGGTGCTGGCGCTGTCCCGTTCCGTCCAGGTGTGCAGCAGCCGGCCGTAATCCGGCTTCGGCAGCTTCTTCAGCAACGCCGCCGTCCCCAGCACCTCGGGACTCCCGGTCGGAGTCGGGCTGGCAGTCGGGCCGGCGGTCGCGCTGCCGCTGGCGGACGTCGCCGGCAGCGTCGACGACTGGCGGGTTCCCGCTGTGCGGATCGCGACGACGGCCAGCAGCACCACGACGACCCCGACCGCGACGGTCACCCACGTCGTCGGGCGCGAGCGGGACGCCGCCGGACGGTCGGAGCCCGCGCGGCTGTCGTGCTCCACCTGAGCAGTCAGGATCTGGTCCAGGCGCTCGGCCATCGCGCGGTCCATGTGCTGGCGGTCGGTCACGACTGCTCCCTCGAGATCGCAAGGTGGTCGGCGAGATCGGGTCGGAGGCGGTGCCGCAGTCGAGCCTTGGCACGCGACAGCCGGCTCCTCGCGGTGGCGTCGGCGATGCCGAGGGCTGCGGCGGCCTCCACGACCGTGTAGCCCTCGAAGACCGTCAGGGTCAGCAGTGCGAGATCGGTCGGATGCAGCCGACGCAGCGCTGCCCCCAGCGGGGTGTCGCCGCGGCTGCGGCTGATGTTGCGGGCGGCGATCTCCGCCGGGTCGGCCGCGTCGTGCTCGCGCGGCAGCTGATCGAGCACCGCTCGCCATCGCATCGCGCCGCGCCGCAGGTTCCGGGCGAGGTTGCCGGCCGTGACCAGCAGCCACGGCTTGACGCTGCCCTCCACGACCCGCACCGCCTCCCGGCGCCGCCACAGCTCCAGGAACGCCATCGCCGCGACGTCGTCGGCATCCGACGAGGAGTCCAGCAGCCGTCGCGCGTACCGGAAGACGTCATCCCGGTGCAGGGCGAACAGACGGCTGAAGGCCTGCGCATCACCCGCACATGCCGCCGCCCACCACGACGCTTCCTCGACCGACACCGCCCGCACAACCAAGGACTGTCCGGTCGAGCCCCGATCGTTGCAACGGGATGCAGGACGCCTTCGACTCGGCTTCACAGGCCCGCAGCAGACCACTCGCGGTGCACGACGATGGCCCGGTGCGAGCATCCCCCGACCCCGCGCTCAAGCAGTTGCTGATCGACCGCTACGACGAGATCGGCGATCGAAGCACCGGCGGTACGACCTACGTCGATCGCGACGGCTGGTGGCGGGATCCCCTCATCCTGCAGCGGCTGCCGGCAGCGCTGTCCGAGTCGTTCCGCAACGCCGCACCGACCATCGTGCTCGCGCCGCAGAGCAGCGGCTTCCTCCTCGGCCCCCTCGTCGCGCGTGAGCTCGGAATCGGCTTCGTCCCGGCCCGCAAGGAGATCGACCTGGTCGCCGACAGCGACGCGTGGAACACGGCGACCACGCCGCCGGACTACCGCGACCGCCATCTCGAGTTCGGCTTCCGACGAGGGGCGGTCACGGGCGCCGACCGGGTCCTCATCGTCGACGACTGGGTCGATACGGGAAGCCAGCTCCTGGCCCTCCGACGACTCGCGCAGCAGGTCGAAGCACGAGTCGTCGGCTGCAGCGTCATCGCGGACGGTCTCAGCGATCACCGCACCCGACGAGCGCTGCAACTCACCTCCCTGGTCCACGCGCGCGAGCTCTGGCGCTGAGCAGACCGGAGTCGGCGACCGTGCCTCCTGTGCTCGGCGCAGGTGCCCGATGCTCGACGGGGACCCGTCACATCGGGATCGTGCCGAGGCGGGCACCCGCCTCCGCGATGGCCGGCAGCCCGACCGACAGCTCGACCACGACGAACGCGACGGCGGCACCCACCTCCGCGATCGCGACCACGACTCGCCAGCGGGCATGCGGGCGGCTCGACGCTCCGATGGCGGCCACCGCAGCCACCGCCGCGGCGAGGGCGAGCGCGATGACCAGAGCCGCCACTCGCGACCGGTACTGCATCGCGAAGCAGTCGCCCTCGAAGTGGCGCGGGTTCTGCACGAACCCCACGAACAGCAGCGCGATGTGCACGAGGGGCAGACCCAGGACGCCGACCCCTGCAGCAACGAGGCCCGCGTCTCGTCGGCGCAGGGCAGATCCGCCCAGTCGTCCTTCACCCGCCATGAGCAAGGGCACCAGCACTGCCGCGCAGCCGACACCGAGCAGCAGGATCACCGGGCCACCCTCGCCGCGGACCCGGCTCTGGTCGTCGCCCACCGGACGGAGTTCCTTCCGCCGAGCGATCGAGAACAGGAGAAGGGGGATCAGCACGCATCGGCGCCGCTGAAGAGGTCGTGGTTCCTGTGGACGCCGACGGCACCGCGGCGGGCGGGCGTGGGCGGCGCGGCGGGCGCCGTGCCGCCCTGGGCGCTGCTTCACTGCCCCGGTGGATCTGCCGGCCGCCCCGAGCATGGACTTCCGGTCCGTCGAGCGCCGACCGGCGAGCCAGCGTCCTGCGATGCCGCCCGAGCGCTCAAGCCGCTCCATTCCACGGCACCTGCCACTGGCGGCGTCCGTGCTGCTCGTGCACGTCTGGCTCGGCGGGCTGAACCTCTTCGACGGCTACCACCAGCCCGCCGGCGACGTGACCGGCGTCTACCGGTTCTGGGTGGAGCACTGGTGGTCGGGTGGCGTGCTCGTCGGCCTGCAGACCGACTGGGTGTATCCGATCGGCGCGCTCGTGCCGATGCTCGCCGCGGGGGCGTTCGGCCACGACGCCTACCTGGCGGTCTGGCTCGTCATGGTCACGGCGCTCGACGTCGTGGCGACCGTGGCCCTGGTGCGGCGCCGACCCGCCCTCGCCTGGGCGTGGACCGCCTTCCTCCTGCTGCTCGGGCCCGTCGCCCTCTCCCGGCTGGACTCGCTGGTCGCGCCGATCGCGATCCTCGCCGTGCTCGTCGTGCACCGGCGGCCGGGCGTCGCGACGGCGCTGCTGACGGTCGCCGCCTGGGTCAAGGTGTGGCCCGCGGCGATCGTGGTCGCGATGGTCGTGGTGTGCCGCGCGTGGCGGCGGGTCCTCGTCGCGGGCGCGGCCGTGAGCGCGGCAGTGCTCGCCGCGGCGATGGCGGCCGGCGCCTCCGCGAACCCCCTGTCCTTCATCGGGTTCCAGGCGACACGCGGCGTGCAGGTCGAGTCGCCGGCGGCGCTGCCCTTCCTCTGGACGATCGCGGGCGGCGACCGGACCCGGGACGTCTACCTGGACCAGACGGTTCTCGCCTACCAGGTGCGCGGGCCGGGCGTGGAGGTGATGGGCGCCCTCTTCGACAGCGCGCTGCCCGCCGCGGTGGCCATCGTGCTGGGCCTCGCGTTCCTCGCCAGGCGCCGCACCGCCGACCCGATGCTGCTGCTCGCGGTCACCGCCTTCGGCCTCGTGGCCGCGGACATCGCGCTGAACAAGGTCGGCTCGCCGCAGTACCTCACCTGGTACGCGGCGCCCCTGGTCCTCGGCCTGCTGGCGGACCCGCGCAGGTTCCGACTCCCCGCGGTGCTCACCGGGGTCGCCGCCGCGCTGACGCAGATCACCTACCCCTGGTTCCTCGTCCCGGTGCTGCAGGCGCAGCCGGCCCTCGTCGCCGTGCTGACCTGCCGGGCGCTCATCGAGGGCGCGCTGCTCGTGTGGGCGCTCGTCGCCCTGGTGCGCCTCGTACGGGGTCCGGTAGTGCTCGTCCGGGAGAATCCGATCCGGCGCGTGCAGCGACCTGAGCCGGACGGCTCGCTGCTGAGCCCGAGCATGCGGCTCAGCTGAAGCTCGACCTCGACTGACGCCGGGCCCCTGAGCCGGAACTCGGCCAGCGCATCAACGCCTCCGATCACCCGCTTGCCTCGCAGCTGCCGTCGCCCGAACGGCTCCAGCGCCTAACCGAGTAGAACCGGAAGCGCCGATAGTGTCGATTATGTCGATTATGTCAGCCTGCGCTTCGCAGCGGGCTCTGCTCTCGAGTAGCTCCCCGGCCGGGCTGTCGAGGGGGCGCCCGTTCAAGCGTGCGCTTGGCCCGCTGCTAGCGTCGCCTTCGGTCCTGCGGTCAGGTCGGATGAGTGGGTACTTGGCTGAGGAGACTTCGTAAGCGCACACGACAGGAAACCACCAGACTTGACGACGACCAGAAACTGTCGGAGTGCCGCGGTTGACTGCTCACGTCAGTGACCCCCGCCGGAAGGCAGCATGCGACGAATCGCAGTACTGCTCGGCGCAGGGGCGTCCGCTGACGCCGGCGTTCCTCTGACGACCGACCTCGCTGCGCTACTCGTCCGAGACCTCCAGCGCTCGTTCGGCGCCGACTACGCCGTCACCGACTCCATGGTGAAAGCGCTGAACTTCGTCTACTCCGCGCTCATCGGCTACAGCGGCGAAGACGGAGGAGATCCGCTGGGGGCGGTCAACGTGGAGAGGATGTTCTCGGCGATCCGGCTGCTGCGCACCCGAAGGACGCACGAGGCCGCTCCGTTCATCTCGGGCTGGAAGCGCAGCGTCGACGGTCTTGACGCCGTGGCTGACGAACGTCAGGACCGGATGGGCGTTGTTCGAGGCGTGGATCAAGCCATTGGTGGACGCTTTCCCAGCGACGGCGACCTGCTCGCGCAGGAGATCCGTCGGATTGCTCGGGAAGCCGCTGGCCCCGGAACTGGCACCACCTACGCCCGCCTGGAGCAGGCGCTGCTGATCCGGGTACGCAAACTACTCGCCACCTACACCGACGTCTCCTATTTGAGCCCACTGATGGACCTCGCCACCGATCAGGACGGCGGCCTCACGATCGGCACGCTGAACTACGACCGAACCGTGGAGGAGATCGCGGGCGCCCGAGCAGTACCGGTACACACGGGCGTCGACCAGTGGGAACCGGGCACTGACCTCGAGTTCCCGGACCGGCCAGGCGAGGTGAACCTGATCAAGCTGCACGGCTCAATCGATTGGGTCCTCGAGGATCGGCCCGTGGCCGGGTCTCACCGCTTCATTGACGCGCAGGTCGTGCGCCGGTCACCTGATCTCGCCGAGGAAGCAGTACCGGCAATCGTCATCGGGGACCGAGAGAAGCTCGAGAACGACGGCCCGACGCTGGCCCTGCTGCACGCCTTCCAGGTGGCGCTCTCTCGTGCAGACCGACTGGTGGTAGTCGGGTACTCGTTCGGCGACGCGCACATCAACACCGCACTGCGTGACTGGATCAACGGCGACGCAGAGCGCACGCTGACGGTCCTCGATCCGGGGTGGCCACGCGAGGACCGCAGTGACTCCTTCCGTTCAAGGCTGACCCGTGATCTCGCGCTCGGCCCGGGTCGGCCGCGGCTGCATGTGGTTCGCACCTCCACCAAGGCCGGGCTGCAGCGGGCGCTCCAGGAGCATCCCCGATCCTTCGACGGCCCTCCGCTTTTGGCGCGCGCTTGCCACGAAGACGACGCGGTGCTGGTCGAGGTCACGAACAACGGTCCCGCTCTGGATGAAGTCGTGGTGACGATGACGCGCGAGGGTGCCGGCCGACCCGAGAGGCAACCGCTCAGTATCGACCCGGTGAGCGAGCTCGAGCGCCAGGCGTCCGGTCGGCTGACGGCCGAGTCCCTCGGGGAGCACGCGACTATACGCTTCCGGATCTTGTTCGAGACACGCGACCGCGAGAACCGGTTCGTCAGCTTCAGCCTTGGCGGGTACACCGCTGTCGAACACGTCAGGGAGCACTTCGGCGGCGGCCTGGCGACTGACATCGAGTTCGTCGATGCGCTGCCGGACTAGACCCTCGCGTAGTCCGCGGACCATCAGTGTCGAGATGAGGTCGCACCGTGCTCGAGTTGGCTGCGTACTCAAACCCGACAGCACGGGCACTTCATCGGCGCACGTCCCTCGACATGGCGAGTGACATCATCAGGTGCAACTCGTTACGGTTACATCTGTAAGACGCTCGCTACACCTTGACCCGTCGTGCTGAGGACGCCCACTGATGCCATCAACCCTGTTGAACAGCGGGACGCTGCTTGTCGACGAACACGTGCGCGAGGAGGCCGAACAAGTCGCGCAGCAGGTTCACGATCGCGCCACCGTCGGGCTCCGTCTCGACCTTGACGATGGCAGCACGATCACGCTTCCCGCCGATCTCGCCAAGTTCATCGGCAATGTGCTGAACGGCGTCACGCGTGGACCCGTGTTCGTGCAGTCGCTGCCGGACGAGGTCACCACCACGACCGCTGCCGAGATACTCGGGGTGTCGCGACCGACGGTGATGAAGTGGGTGCGCGCCGGCGAGCTACCTAGCCACAAGGTCGGCTCGCACACTCGACTCAGCACGCCGGACGTGCTCGGGTTCCGTTCAAGGCTGCGCTCGAAGCGCGAAGCGGCGTTCGATGCGCTCCGCGCCTGGGATGAGCAGTTCGACGCCGCGGTCGGAGCACGGCAGTAGCGTCTGGGCAATGCCGCCACGAGCCTTCGTCGACTCCAATGTGCTGGCAAGCCGCACCCTGCGCGACTGGATCTTCCTGCTCCGGAACGAAGTTCCCGGCATGTACGAGCTCTGGGGCTCACTGGACATTGTCGCCGAAGCGATTCGCGTGGTGCGGCGTCAGCACCCGGACGCCGGCGGCGACATCACCGCCGGGCTAACCGAGCTCCTTCACGCCAACCTCAACGAGGTCCTCACCCGCTACCCGGCTGCCCGCGACTTCGCCGGCAGCGATCCTGACGACCAGCATGTCCACGCCGCGGCGGTCGCGTGCGGGGCCTCCTACCTGATCACCGACAACCCGTCCGACTTCGGCGACCCCGACGAGCTGCCATACGAGCTCTACACCGCCGACGACTTCTTCTGCCTGGTCGACGACGGTGCAGGCAGCCACGTTCTCGAGGTCACGAGAAAGCAGGCCGCGTACTGGCAGTCTCGACGCGCTGAAGGACACACAACGAAGCCACTCGACGTAGCCCTCGCAGATGCCGGCTGCTCTCAGTTCGCAGCACGAGTGACGAACCATCTCCGAGTGCTTGCGGGTCCAACTGCGGTGCCTGCAGGGCCGCCACGAGCCCAGCGACGCCAGCAGCAACGGCGCCGATAATGTTCGTTGTGTCAGGCGCTTCGTCGCGACATCTGTAGGCGTGATCTTGCCCGGCTACTGCACCCGGAACCGCGCCGGCGGCGCGCGAGTGAGCCCCAGCCTCACCACACGGTGGCGTCGGCGTCGTGGTTGACGGTCCTGAAACTGAACGAACCTCGAACCACCCGTCCCTGCCATGCTTCCGGCGTGACAGCGCAGGACGAGGATGGCAAGTCGCTGCAGACCGTGGGCGGCGTAGTTCTGGGCCTCACCGCGCTCATCGGCTTCGTGTTCGCCCAGAACGTCGTTGGGCGAGTCTTCGCAGTCGTCTTTGCAGTGGGAGTCGGGCTGTTACTCGTCCGAGGCAGGCGGTGGCTGCAGCACCGCAGCGGACAAGTGAGCCGATTCATTGCGCGACCAGGGCGCCTCGTGAGCGTCGTCACCGGGGCCCTGTGCCTGATTGGCGTCGTCGGCCTCGTAGTATCGAGCCTGCCGCTGCCAGCAGAGTCATCTGCGGCGAGGACGAGCGACTCGGGCGCCGCCGTCGCGACATCGAGCGGGCCAGCGACCCTCACGCTTGTCGCACGAGCAAAAAATGCATCCCTCAAGCAGCGAAGCCTGCGCAGCACTGTCGAGGTCGCGCTAACCGACGAGCTCGAGGTCGAGGTGACTCTCACCAACCGCAGCCAACACTCGATGGCGCACCCCTTTCTGCTTCAGATAGCGCTTTCCGACCGCGGCACCTCAAAATCCGCAGTCACCTTTAGCGTTGCGGACCTCGATGCAACCACCGCTCGGACGATTGGGAACGAAGTCGCGCTCGACGAAGACCAGTGCTTTGATGGCCTAACCCTGGACCGCGATAGTGTGGTCGACGCACGAGGACGATCCGGCGTATTCAGCGCTTCGACCCAAGTCGCCACACCGGACGCTGACTCGCAGGATGTACCGTTTGGCGCAATACACGTACCCGCACTTACTCCGAACGAGGTGCGTCAAATACGCTTCAATGCGACCGCAACTCGATCCGGCTCGGAACCCTTCGACGCGCTCTGGCAAGGCGGTGGCCGCACCCTCACTATTGAGGCCCAAGACGGCTCCTGGGTTAATGAGCGCCTCGTGCGTTCTGGCGATCTGGTGCGCGTGCGAGTGCATGTCTCCATGACCTCGTGCACTCCGGTTTCTCAGACCATCTCCCCGCTCATCACTGCAACCAGCGCCGCAAGCTCCCGCCAGGGAGTGACCGACCTGCGCATTGCGGTCGCCGAGGATGGGAATGCGCGCCCAGTCTCGCTTGATCAAGTCGAATTGGTGAGTCAGGACGGCAAGCGGCCGCGGTATTCGCTCGTTCCGGGTACCACAAAAGCGTATGGCTACGTCGGCGGGGAACTCTGCGGCCGTCCAACAGGCGCACAGGCACGACCCGACTTAGTCACAACCTCTGGCGTGTACCTAGGTCCAATCGCCGGGTACGAGCCGCGCGACACGTGCGTCGAGCACCTCGACCGCGGGCTCCAGTTCTCGCTGCGCGTGCTTTAAATGTCCGGATTGAGTCAGTAGCAATTCGGGTCGGCGGCCTCAAGCGGTGCGTCCGTCGTGTCCTCCCCAATCTGTCACTGACGGGCCGGGCAGCTATTCCTGCAACGTGCGGATGTATCAATCAGCAGGATCACTCCCAAGCATACGAAAGAACCGCCGACTCTCTTCGATGAAGGAGGGCAACTCATCGAGTGGACGAAACCAGTACGTCAACACCGTCGGCCAATTTAAGGCAGTCAAGGCCGGAGTAAGATCTTCGTCAGTAAGTAGTGCCATCTGGTCGACATACTTCTGGTCGATCAAGCCGCTGCGGTGTGCGTACAGATGACGATGTGCCATTAGGACTTGCATACGATGCCAAGCAGGATTGGCAGTCAAGTCGTAGTTGCATTCAGCTTGAAAGATCGCTAACAGGTTTTGCGGTCTTACTAGTTGTTGAAATATGCCCTGACCCTTCTCGTAGGCCCGATCCAGCCCCTGAGCGCCGGCTACGAGACGTAGGGTCTCCCGTAAACCCTGCTCAACACTTGTCGCCAAGCGTTGCAGTGTCCCCATGTCAAAGAATCGGTCGGCAAACTCTGCCTGCCACTGCTCTTTGAGGTTCGCATACGAACGCCCAATAAATGCGTTCCCTTCGGGAGTGACCGCATAGCCTTCGAGCGCACGCATCAGGACCGGACGCACGAAGAAGTGCGTCTCCGCGACACGATTGATTGCTACCAGCGCGCTGGCACGCGCCTCCTCCCACGGATCTGTCGACATTCTCTCCTCGTTCAATTCATCCTCGCCGCTCCGTCTGAAGGTGCTCGCGCCACGGCTCGTCGCCGTGCTCCGGCACAGAGTGGTGCACCTTCCTTGCAAGTTGAGGGCCGTTCCGTCGCCTCGTCGCCCACGTGAGCGGGCGCGAACTAACCGACTGCTCGCGCCGCGGCGATCTGACCTCGTATCGTCGCCTCCGGTCGCTCAAAGCTGCCGCGGCGGCCTGGCGCGTCTGCAACGACGTCGCAAGCCCGAGCACGACGTAGGTGGCCCGGTTCCTCCATCGTTGCGCCGACAATGCTGATTATGTCTGGCAGAAGTCAGTACAGGACACAAGAGCACCGACCGGGAAATCCCCCGCATAAGGACCAAGCCACACACCAGATCGACCTCCCCCACTCGAGCCGCCAGAATCACCCGAAACTCCACAACTCCGTGGTTCAACCCGCTATCTTCTACCCGTGACAACTCAGTCGTTCGGCAACTGGAACGTAGACCTCACGGATAGGGTAGGCCGAGGCGGATTCGGCGACGTGTTCGCTGCTCGCGATGGCAATGGCGAGCAAGGAGTCGCTAAGTATGTGCCGAAGACACCAGGGGCTTCGCGAGATGAGCTTGTGATCTCCGTACCGCCGTCGCCAAATATCGTTACAGTGATAGAGACCGGGGAAACACAAGATCACTTCATTTTGATCATGCCTCGTGCTGAATTCAACTTGAGAGAGTACATCTCGAGCAAGTCCTCACTTGCCATAGACGAGGCTCTCGCAATTCTTGACGACATTGCCAAGGGACTGGCAGTACTGGCTCCTGTTCTTGTTCATCGAGACTTGAAGCCGGAAAACATTCTGTTCCTCGATGGCCGCTGGGCTATCTGTGATTTTGGCATCGCGCGTTACGCTGCCGCTGCTACCGCACCGGACACGCGTAAGCGGTCCTTCACTCCGGCATATGCCGCGCCCGAGCAATGGACGTATCAACGCGCTACGTCTGCTACGGATATTTACGCATTCGGGGTGATTGCGTTTGAATTGATTGCGGGTACAAGGCCGTTCCCAGGTCCGGATGAGGTTGACTACGCGGCACAACACACCCGTGAGGTTGCACCTCAATTGAGCGGCCCAGCACCTCTTGTCTCGCTGATTGCGGCCTGCTTAACGAAAGCAGATCAAGCACGTCCTAGCGTGTCGGACCTCGAGCGGCGACTGACGAAGATCAGAGACAATCGGGGGCGCACTCGCTCAGCTAGTCTCGCAATAGCCCAACAGCAATCTTCTGAACAGACTGCGAGGCTATCTGCTGAAGGCGAACAACAGCGAGCTGAGCAACTCCGCAGAGACAACTTATTTTACGCAGCAACCAGTGATTATAAGATCCTTTCGGAAGAACTCTTCACAGCAATACGCGAAGAAGCGGCGGATGTTGTGGTGGAAGAGAGTGGGACTCAGACTTCGCTACGTCTTCTAGCCGGCACCCTCACCTTGAGCCAGCCAACTTCCTTCAACAAGCTTGACTGGGGTTATGGGGCAACCGGACCGTTCGACGTCATCGCGTACTCCCAGATACAGGTTCAGCAATTACAAGCCCTGCAAGGCAGGCAAAGGCGTAGCCATTCTCTTTACTATTGTGACTACTTGGACCCCGGTCACTACGCTTGGTTCGAGCTGGCCTTTTGTCCCAACATGCACTACGACCACAGCGCCCCTTTTGCCCTGACTCCCGGTGAGAGCGGCGTTGCTTTCTCGCGGACATTCGGAACCATGCAGCTTGCTTGGGGCGCTCAACGAGTAGATCTGGACGATCCCGAAGAATTCCTGATCCGTTGGCTTGAGTTCTTTGGTGAAGCCGCTCAAAATAAAC
>JAKONM010000092.1 GCA_022701925.1 Microbacteriaceae bacterium | reverse complement strand
CACCCGCGTGCACCAGACCTCCGCCTACGTGTGGGCGCAGCTGCTGTACTGCCTGGCCGGCGTGATGATCGCCGGGATCACCGCGCAGCCGAGCGCCTACAGCGGCGACGCGTTCCTGCTGATCTCGGTCGCGGTCGTCGTGCTGGGCGGCACGTCGCTGCTCGGCGGACGCGGCTTCCCGCTGGCCACCGTGGTCGCAGCCGTCTTCCTGCAGCAGCTGGTCCAGTTCGTGCTGGCGCTCGGGGTCTCGACCGCGATCCAGACGATCGTGCAGGCCGCGGCGCTGGCCCTCGGCGTCTCGCTCTACACGGTCGACTGGCGCGGCATCGCCCGCCGCATCGCGGGCCGCAGGCGGCGGCCGGCCGCGGTGACCGCATGAACCACCTGACTTCTCCGTCGCACTCGTGCGGCGGAAAGCGCGACAGAGGCGTCGCGAATCCTTCGACGGGAGCATCGTCATGAGACAGCGCAGCAAGTTCGGTCTGGCGGCGACGGCGCTCGCCGCCGCGTCCCTCCTCCTCTCGGCGTGCAGCGGCACGACGAGCGGCTCCGGCGGCACGGACGGCGGTGACGGCCAGGTCACCCGCGTCTCCGGCGCTCCCGAGTGGTGCGGCACGAAGAAGATCACCTTCGCGCTGCTCGACGGCTTCGGCGGCAACAGCTGGCGCCTCGTCACCACCGCGTCCGGCAAGGCCGAGGCCGAGAAGTGCCCGAGCGTCACCAAGTTCCTGTACGCCGACGGCCAGGGCAACACCTCGAAGGCCATCTCCGACATCAAGGGCATGGCGTCCCGCGGCGTGAACGCGATGGTCGTGTTCCCCGACGCGGGCAAGGCCGTGCTGCCCGCCCTGACCTCCGCGTACAAGGCGGGCGTGGTCACCGTGCCCTACCGCGTCGACCCGGGCGGCAAGGGCGGCACCAACTACGACGCCTGGATCGGCTCCGACTTCGCGAACGACGGCGCGAACTGGGCGACCTGGATCAAGAAGACGGTGCCGGACGGCGGCAACATCCTGTTCATGGGCGGGCCCGCCGGCAACAGCCAGAGCGTGACCGAGTACGACGCGCTGAAGGAGTCGCTGGGCAGCAAGTACACCTTCGTCCAGCAGACCCCCTTCGTCCCGACCAACTGGGACCCGACGCTGACGCAGACGCTGCTGTCGGCCGCGATCGCGAAGAACCCGAAGATCGACGTGATCGTCTCCGACTTCGGTCCGACCCTGGTGTCGTCGCTGCCGCTGTTCACGAAGGCGGGCAAGAAGATCCCGGCGATCGCGACCTCCGACGGCAACTCGCTCGCCTGCTTCTGGCAGAAGGAGAAGGACGCCGGCCGCGAGTTCCCGCTGTTCACGGTGGCGACCGGCAACGACAACGTGCGCCTGGCGGTCGACTACGCGATCGCGAAGGCGACGGGCGGCAAGGTGCCGACCGCGACGTCCTTCAAGGCGCCGGTGTTCGAGGACTCGACCGACTCGTCGAAGCCCGTGCAGTGCAAGAGCGACCTGCCCGGCGACACCTACCTGTCGGCTCAGCTGCCGGGGACGGACCAGGCGAAGCTCGGCAACTGAGCCCGTGCCGCACGAGGGCCGGGGCGACCGTCCCGGCCCTCGTGCCGACACCCGATCCGGTCCCATCGCGGAAGGCACCACCCATGAACGAAGCACCAGCAGCGGCTCCGACGTCCACCGCCACGGCGCCCATGACGCTGGAGATGCGCGGCATCACCAAGACGTACGGCGGCGTCGCGGCGCTCAGCGACGTCTCGGTCGCCGTCCGGCCCGGCGAGGTGCACGCGATCCTCGGTGAGAACGGCGCCGGGAAGTCCACGCTGATGAACGTCGCCACCGGCGGCACGCGACCAGACTCAGGCACGATCCTGACCGGCGGCACCGAGGCGCCGCCGCTGACGCCGCGGCTCGCGGCGTCCCTCGGCATCGCGATCGTCCACCAGCACCCCGCGGTGCTGCCCGACCTGACGGTGCTCGAGAACCTGGAGGTGGCGCTGCCGGCGTCCGTGCTGCGCGGCGAGGGCGGGCGCACCGGCGCCGCGCGGCGCCTGCTCGAGCGCGTCGGGCTCGACGTCGACCTCGCCGACCGCGTCGAGAGCATGACGGTCGCGCAGCGCCACCTGCTCGAGATCGCGAAGGCGTTCGCGGTGCAGCCGTCCCTGCTGATCCTGGACGAGCCCACCGCGCCGCTCGGCGACGACGCGGTGCGGCGCTTCTTCGGGCTGGTCCGCGACGCGGTCGCCCAGGGCGTGTCCGTCGTGTACATCACCCACCGCATGGCGGAGGTGCGCGAGCTGGCGGACCGCGTCACCGTGCTGCGGGACGGCCGCGTGCGCGGCACCGCCGACGTGGCGGACGTCACGGACGACGAGCTGCTGGCGATGATCGTCGGCCGCAAGCTGGAGTCGACCTTCCCGCCCAAGCTGGAGTCGGCGGGCGACGGCCACGACCTGGTGCTCGACCGGCTGAGCGGCCCCGGCTTCGTCGACGTCAGCGCGGCCGTGCCCCGCGGTGCGATCGTCGGCATCGCCGGCGTCGTGGGCAACGGGCAGGCCGACCTGCTGCGGGCCCTGGCCGGGCTGGAGTCGTTCACGGGCGCGGTTCGCGTGGGCGGCACCGCGGTCACGGCCAAGGACCTGCTGCACCGGGCGGCGTACATGCCGGCCGACCGCCACGGCGAGGGCCTGGCGATGAGCCTGACCGTGCGGGAGAACGCCGCGATCGCGGCGCTGAAGTCGTTCACCGCCGGTCCGCTGGTGCGGCGCGCGACCGAGACGGACCGCGTGCGCGAGTCGCTCGGGTCGCTGTCGGTGAAGGCGCCGTCGATGGACGCGCCCGTCGGCGCGCTCTCCGGCGGCAACCAGCAGAAGGTCGTGATCGCCCGCGCGCTGCTCGCCGACCCCGTGCTGCTGATCGCCGACGAGCCCACGCAGGGCGTCGACGTGGGCGCCCGCGCCGAGATCTACGCCATCCTGCGCGACGCCTCCCGCCGCGGCATCCCCGTGGTCGTCGCCTCGTCCGACAGCAAGGAGCTGGAGGGGCTGTGCGACCAGGTGCTGGTGATGTCGCGCGGCCAGGTGGTCAAGACCCTGGTCGGCGACGAGATCACCGAGCAGGCCATGGTCAGCGCCGCGGTCGGCTCGAAGGCGTCGTCGCTGGCGACGCCGGAGGCCCTGAAGGCGGACCACCCCACGGGCCTCCGCCGCTTCATCCAGGGCGACTACGCCCCGAGCGCCCTGGTCACCGCCCTGATCGTGCTGCTCGGCGCGTTCATCGCGAGCCAGAACAGCGCCTTCCTCTCCGCCTTCAACCTGACGACGATCCTGACCGCGGCGACCGCGATCGGCTTCCTGGCGCTCGGCCAGAACATCGCCCTGCTGACCGGCGGCATCGACCTCTCCGTCGGGCCGCTCGCCGGCTTCCTGGTCGTCGTCGCCTCGTTCTTCATCAACGACGGGTCACCGGTCGGCACCGTGCTGCTGGGGCTCGCGCTGATGGTGCTGGTGGCGGTGGTCACGGGGCTCGTGAACGGCACGCTGATCCGGTACGCGCGCTTCACGCCGATCGCCGCGACCCTCGCGCTCTACATCGCCCTCGGCGGATTCGCGCTGCTGCTGCGGCCGGAGCAGGGCGGCTACATCAGCCAGGACTTCCAGTCGTTCGTCACGCTCAGCTTCGGGCCGCTGCCGCTGTTCTTCACCGTGCTGGTCGTCGTGGCCGTGGCCATGGAGGTGGCGCTGCGCCGCACGCGCTGGGGGTGGCGGCTGCGCGCCGTCGGCTCCGACGAGCCCGCGGCCCGCACGATCGGCCTGCGGGTCGACCGCGTGGTCGTGCTCGGCTACGTGCTCACCGCGCTCTTCGGCTTCCTCGCCGCGCTGATGTTCATGGGGCAGTACGGCATCGGCGACCCGACCCAGGGCGCCGCCTTCACCCTGACCAGCATCACCGCCGTCGTGCTCGGCGGCACCAGCCTGCTGGGCGGCCGCGGCACGTTCGTCGGACCGCTGCTCGGCGCGCTGCTGCTGCAGCAGGTGCTCTCCGCGACCGTGTTCCTGGGGCTCGGCACCGTGTTCCAGTACTGGTTCCAGGGCGCCCTGATCCTCGTCGCCGCCATCGTCTACACGACCGGCCGTCTGCGCCGCCGCCGCCGCGCGATGGTCGCCTGATGCCCTCCTCGAGCCTCGACCGGCGCGCGACCTGCGCGCGCCCGACCCAGAAAGGCAGGACTCCGTGCTGAGCACCGCCACCTTCGGAACCAACGGCGTCGACTGGGAGGAGCGGGTCCGCTTCGACCGGCTGCGCGACGAGCGGCTCGCGCGGCTGAAGGCGGAGCTGGAGCGGTCGGACCTCGGCGCGCTGCTGGCCTTCGACTTCTCCAACATCCGCTACATGACCGCCACCCACATCGGCACGTGGGCGATGGACAAGCTGATCCGCTTCTCGCTGCTGACCCGCAACTCCGACCCGATCGTCTGGGACTTCGGGTCCGCGGCGAAGCACCACCTGCTGAACAACCCGTGGCTCGGCGAGACCACGGCCGAGATGGACGCCGACCCGCACGCGCCGCACCACGGCGCCAAGCGCCCCCGCCTGGAGTCCGGCGCCCGCGCCGGCATCTCCACGCTGCGCGGCGCGTTCGACCCGTCGTCCGGCGCCGCCGAGGGGGTGGCCGCCAAGATCAAGCGCGAGCTGGAGAAGTTCGGCCTGCTCGACCAACCGCTGGGCGTCGACGTCATCGAGATGCCCGTGCTGATGGCGCTGCAGGCCGCCGGCGTGCAGGTGGTCGACGGCCAGCAGGTCTTCATGCAGGCGCGCACGATCAAGACGCAGGACGAGATCACGCTGCTGACGCAGGCGGCCTCGATGGTCGACTCCGCCTACGACAAGCTCTACGAGTTCCTGAAGCCCGGCGTGCGCGAGAACGAGACCGTCGGCCTGGTGGCCAAGACGCTGTACGACCACGGCTCGGAGTACGTGGAGGGCGTCAACGCGATCTCGGGGGAGCGCTGCTCGCCGCACCCGCACGTCTACTCGGACCGCATCATCCGCCCGGGCGACCCCGCGTTCTTCGACATCCTGCACAGCTTCAACGGCTACCGCACCTGCTACTACCGCACCTTCGCGGTCGGCTCGGCGAGCTCCGCGCAGAACGATGCCTACAAGCGGGCCCGCGAGTACATGGACCGCGCGATCGCGCTGGTGCGTCCCGGCGCGACCACGGCCGACATCGTGTCGGTGTGGCCGAAGGCGGAGGAGTTCGGGTTCCCGGACGAGGAGGCGGCGTTCGCCCTGCAGTACGGGCACGGCGTCGGCCTGTCGATCTGGGAGAAGCCGATCTTCTCGCGCCTGGTGTCGCTGGAGCACCCGGAGGAGCTGAAGGAGGGCATGTTCTTCGCCCTCGAGACCTACTGGCCGAGCGCGGACGGCATCGGTGCGGCCCGCATCGAGGAGGAGGTCGTCGTCACGGCCACCGGGTGCGAGGTCGTCACCAAGTTCCCGGCCGAGGAGCTGCTGGTGGCCGGCCGCCGATACTTCTCGGTGAACGGCCCGCTGCCGGTGATCCGCAGCTCGCAGTCGCACCTGAACACGGAGTGGGGCCGCGGTGAGGCCTGAGCGCGACGCGGCGCAGGAGGGGCGGTCATGAGGGCGGCGGTCTACCACGGCGACCACGACGTGCGGATCGAGGACGTGCCGCAGCCGCAGCCGCGGGACGGCGAGGTGCTGCTCAAGGTGCTGCGGTCCGGCATGTGCGGCACCGACGCGACCGAGTGGAAGGCGGGTCCGAAGACCTTCCCGGTCGACCGCGTGCACCCCGTCACCGGCGCGACCGGGCCGATGGTCCTCGGCCACGAGTTCATCGGCGAGGTCGTGACGCCCGCCGCAGCCGGCCGCTTCGACGCCGGCGCCCTGGTGGCCAGCGGCGCGGGGGTCTGGTGCGGCGAGTGCGACCGCTGCACCGAGGGGCGCACGAACCTGTGCCGGCGCTACTACACCCACGGCCTCAACGCGCCGGGCGGCCTGGCCGAGTACGTCGCGGTGCCGGAGCGGACCCTCGTCGCGCTGCCGGACGGGCTGTCGCTCGACGCGGCGGGCCTGGCGCAGCCGCTGGCCGTCGGCCTGCACGCCGCCCGGCGCTCCGGCGCCCGGGACGGCGACCGCGTCGTGCTGATCGGCGCGGGTGCCATCGGCACCTTCGTGCTGACGGGCCTCATGCACCTGGTGGGCGTCGACGTGACCGTCGTCGACTTCCCGGGCCAGCGGCTGGAGCGCGCGCTGCGCCTCGGGGCCGCGCGCACGGTCGAGGTCGGCGACGCCGTCCGCGATCGCGTGCTCGAGGCCGCGCCGGGCGGCGCCGACGTCGTCATCGAGGCGAGCGGCGCTCCGGGGCAGCTGAACGCCGCCATCGGCATGGTGCGCGACGGCGGCACGGTGCTGCAGGTCGGCCTGCCGGCGACGCAGCAGGAGGTGGACGTGCACGCGGTCGTGATGCGCGAGATCACCGTCCGCACCACGCTTGCCCACGTCTGCGGCGACGACCTGGCGCCCGCGCTGCAGATCCTCGCCACCACGCCGCTGGCCGACGAGCTGCTCGACTCCGTGCGCCCGCTCGGCGACCTCGCCGAGCAGCTCGAACGCCTCGCGACGGCGCGGCTCGAGGGCAAGGTGCTGTTCGACCCCACGATCCAGGAGGAACGATGAAGGCCGCCGTCTTCCACGCCGCCCACGACGTCCGCGTCGAGGACGTGGCGCCGCCCACGTCGCCCGGACCCGGCCAGGTCCTGCTGCGCCCCTTCTGGTGCGGCATCTGCGGCACCGACCTGCATGAGTACGCGCAGGGCCCGATCGTCACGCCGAAGGAGCCGCACCGGCTGAACGGCTCGACGATCCCGCAGATCCTCGGCCACGAGTTCTCCGCGGAGGTCGTCGAGATCGGTCGCGGCGTCGACCGCGTCCGCGTCGGCCAGCGCGTGTCCGTGATGCCGCTGCTGTTCGACGGCACCTGCTACTACTGCGTGCGCGGCCTGAACCACCTCTGCGTGAACATGGCCTGCATCGGCCTCAGCGACGCCTGGGGCGGCATCGCGGAGCTGGCGGTCGTGCCGCAGGAGAAGCTGACCGTGCTGCCGGACGAGGTCAGCGACCTGCAGGGCGCGCTGGTCGAGCCCGCGGCCGTGGCCGCCTACGGCGTCGACACGGCCGGCGTGCGGCCGGGCGACACCGTGCTCGTGACCGGGGCCGGCCCCATCGGGGCGCTGGCCACCCTGTACGCCGCGTCGCTCGGCGCCCGGGTCGTCGTGTCCGAGGTGAACCCGATCCGCGCGGACCTCGTCCGCGGCTTCGGCGTCGCCGAGGTGCTCGACCCCACGCGCACCGACGTCGCGGCGCACATGAAGGAGCTGAACCACGGCATCGGGGCGGACGCGGTGATCGAGTGCTCCGGCAACGAGCGCGCGCTGCAGACGGCGCTGGCCGCGGTGCGGTCCGCGGGCCGGGTCTCGCAGACCGGCCTGCACACGCGGCCCGCGTCCATCGACCCGATGGTGCTGTCGGAGCACGACATCACGCTGACGGGCACCTGGTGCTACCCCGTCTTCGACTTCCCCCGCATCGTCGACCTGATCGCGCGCGGGCGGTTCCCGGTCGAGAAGGTGGTCACGGCGCGGGTGCCGATGGCCGACATCGTCGAGAAGGGCTTCGAGACGCTGCTGTCGCCGACCGGCGACCAGGTCAAGGTCCTCATCGAGACCCGCTGAGAACGGAGCGAGAAGCATGAAGGCGCTGGTCTACACCGCCCAGGACTCACCGGCCGTCGAGCAGGTGCCGGTGCCCGAGATCGGGCCGGACGAGGTGCTGGTCGCGGCGCGCTCCGTGGGCGTCTGCCACTCGGACATCGACCTGCTGGAGGGCCGGTACATCATCCCGTTCGCCTACCCGCTGATCCCCGGCCATGAGTGGTCGGGCCAGGTCGTGCGCGTCGGCGAGCGGGTGAAGGGGCTCGCCGTCGGCGACCGCGTGGTGGGGGAGTGCGTCATCGGCGCCGACCACTTCGGGTTCTCGATCAGCGGCGCGGCCGCCGAGTTCTTCGTGGCGAAGGAGTCGTGGCTCCACCGGCTGCCCGACGGGCTCTCGTACACGATGGGCGCGCTGGTCGAGCCGTTCAGCGTCGCCTACTACGCGATCGTGCGGGCCGGCGGCGTGGACGCCAGCGACACCGTGGTCGTGCTGGGCGCGGGTCCCGTGGGCCTGGCGGTCGCCGCGGCGACCGCGGCGATGGGCGCGACGACCGTGGTGGTCGAGCCCTCCGCCGACCGTCGCGCGGCGGCCACCGCCCTGGGCGCGGCGCACGTGGTGGACCCCGACGGCGTGGACGAGCTGCTCGAGCGCGTCACCGGCGGCCGCGGCGCCGACCTCGTGGTCGAGGCCAGCGGCCGCCCGCCGGTCATGGCACGCGCCCTCGAGCTGGTGGCCTTCCAGGGCCGGGTCGCCTACATCGGCATCGACGTGGGGCGCGAGGCCGGCGCGAAGCTGGGGCTGATCCAGTCGAAGGAGCTGCGGATCACGGGCTCCATCGGCTCGCCCGGCGTGTGGCCGGAGACGCTGCGGTTCCTGGCGGGCAGCGGGCTGGACCTCACGCCCCTGGTCACGCAGCGGTTCGGCGTCGACGAGGCGCTGGCGGCGCTCGACGCCGCCCACCACCCGGAGTCGACCATCAAGGCGCACATCGAGTTCGACGCGGTGCTCTGACGGCCGTCACCGGCCGACCGGCCGGGTCCTCGCGCGGCGCGCGGGGACCCGGCCGCTGCTCACAGGGGCGGCAGCACCTTCGCCGCGCGGTACTGCTCGACCAGCTCGAAGAAGCTGGCGCGGGTGTCGCGGCTCGCGGTGAACCCCGCCCTGCGGCTCTTGTTCATGTCGGTCAGCACCTCGATGTCCCGGCCGAGGTCGCCGTCGGTATGCCACCACGACGCCACCCGCGACAGGTCGGGCTCGACCAGGCCGTGCCGCTCCGCGATCCCGCGCCAGACCGGCTCCACGCCGGCCATCGCGGTCTCGAGCGGGCGCGGCGCCCCCTCGAAGCCCTCCCACCGCAGCCCGAACGCGTCTGCGATCTGCGGCCAGAGCCACCGCCAGCGGAAGACGTCGCCGTTCGCCGTGTTGAAGGCCTCGTCCCGGCCGTTCTCGGCGGCCCAGATCATCTGCTCGGACAGCAGGCCGGCGTCGGTGATGTCGGTCACCTGGTTCCACTGCGTCGCCGAGCCGGGGAACACGAACGGCAGCCCCTGGTCGCGGCAGATGGTCGCGTAGGCCGCGATCGTCAGCGCCATGTTCATCGCGTTGCCGGTGGCGAAGCCGAACACCGTGTGCGAGCGGTGCACGCTCCAGGTGAAGCCGGAGCGGGCGGCCGCCGCGAACAGCTCGTCCTCCTGCGCGTAGTAGAAGTTCGGGGAGTCGAGCCGAGGCTCCTCCTCCCGGAACGGGGTGTCCGCCATGACGCCGGTGGCGTAGGCCTCGAACGG
>JAKONM010000090.1 GCA_022701925.1 Microbacteriaceae bacterium | reverse complement strand
TTCGGAGCGGGTTCGCCCGCATCGAGCCGTAGCCGCCCGCCTGCTCTCGACCGGCGGCCTCATCGCACTTTGGTCGATGGGCAGCGTGCTGGTCAGCGGCCTCGACACCGTCATCGTCGGGCACTTCGATTTCGCTGCGGCCGGTGCGTTCGCGATCGCCGCGACGGCGGTCAACTTTCTGCTGCTGTTCCTGAACAGCCTCTTCAGCCCCCTGATGCCAGCTGCGGCCGCGCTGCAGGGCGCTGACGCGCCTAGGCGGCTCCGCGAGCTGACGATGCGCGCGCCCCGGTACAACACCCTGGCGATCGTCATCCTCGGCTCGGGGCTCTGCCTCCTCGCCTACCCCCTCCTGCTTGTCTGGGTCGGGCCGGAGTACGCGCGAACCGGGGCGCCGCTGCTGCAGTTGCTCGTCGTCGGGCACGCGATCCGGCAGCTCGGCGGCACCTACTCGCTCGTCGTCATCGCCCGCGGGCAACAGGGTCCCGCTACGGTCGCCACGATGGCGGAGGCCCTGGTCAACGTCTGCGTGAGCGTGACGCTGGCGTCCCACATCGGCGCCCCGGGTGTGGCCATCGGCACCATCGCCGGGGCGGCCGTCAGCCTTCTTCTTCACCTGATCATCAGCATGCACTTCACTCGGCTGGCGATCCCGCTCACCCGGCGGCGGCTCGGGCTCGGCGGGGTCGCGCTACCCGCGCTGACCGTCGCTCCGATGCTGCTTGTGCTCCCGAGCTACCGCGGCGACGCCTTCGTCCCGGCCGATCCTGTGATCCTCGTCATCGCGGTCGTCGGGACCGTCGCGACCGTGCTGCTGCTCGGCCTAAACGGGCAGGAGCGGCGACGGCTCGTGTCCCTGCTGGGTGCCTTCATCCGCAAGAGGAAGCCGATCCATGCTGCTTGACCCGCTCCGCCGTGCCGCCCGACGGCTCGACTCGGCCTATACGGAGGACCTCGTCCGCGTGCACCGCGCCGCCGACGGCACCGGGGCCTGGACCCCCGTCGTGTCGGTGCCGCGGATCGGGCGCACGACGGCCCCGCGCATCGCGGTCGTCGCCCACGCCTTCTACCCGGAACTGCTTGAGCAACTCCGACGCGCGCTCGAGCACCTTCCCCCTCGCCCCGACGTGTTCGTCTCGGTGCCGAGCAAGGAGATCAGTATCCAAGCGCTCGCGGTCCTCGAGCGTCTCGACGCGGGCCTGCTGGACGTGCGCGTCGTCGACAACCGGGGCAGAGACATCGCGCCGAAGTACGTGACGTTCGCGGACGTTTACGGCCGTGGCTACGACCTCCTACTCTTCCTTCACACGAAGAAATCCCTCACCGCGGACTTCGGCGACGACTGGCGCGACCAGCTGTTCCGCTCGCTCGTCGGGTCGCCGGAGGTCGTGGACGGAGTCATCGGCATGTTCGCGGCCGACCCGCGGCTCGGCGTCGTCGCGCCCGGGCACCACGAGGCGATCGGGCGGACCACCGGCTGGGACGGCAACTACTCCGAGGCACGGCGCCTCGCGCGCCGGGCGGGGCTCAAGGTGCATCGCTGGGCGGCGCCGGACTTCCCGAGCGGCTCGATGTTCTGGGCCCGACCGGAGGCGCTGGTCGACCTGACGGGGCTCGGCCTCCGCATCGAGGAGTTCCCGGCGGAGACCGGGCAGGTCGGCTTCACCGTGATGCACGCGCTGGAGCGCATGGTCTTCGTCGCGGCTGAGCACGCCGGGTTCCACTCGGTGATGGTGACGGACCCGGAGGCGCCCGCAGCCACAGCTCCGAACGCCGCAAGCGCCCGCGTCTCCGCAGCGGTAGCCCGCCGACCGGCCCCGCCGGTCTTCATCGCGGCCGGCCTGCTCACCTCGGCGCGACTCGTCCGGACCGCCGTGCGCCGGGTCGGCAGAGCCGCGTCGGACGCGGTGTCGAAGCGCGTCTACGCGCTTCCAGGCCGCTTCGCACGCGGTTCCGCGCAGCACCGGTAGCCCCCCCGGCACGAGGGCGGCGGCACCTCCGCCGACCGTCGGGCCGTCCGCGCCGGAGACCCAACGGGGTGCACCCCGACACACCGCGGCGCGTCGCGCCGATCCGGTGTCGGTCGTGTGATGGTGTCCCTCGAACGGGGGCCACGCCTCCGGGACGACGGGAGCCGCAGCCCCGCGTCGGCGATCCGGCACCCACACGGACGCGTGACGGACCCAGGAGATCCACATGCCCTCGAGCCAACTCGACCGAGTGAAGGCCTACGCGGTCGCCGCGGGCGGCGACCTCCGCCTCGTGCAGGGCGCCGGGGGGAACTTCTCCGTTAAAACGCACGACGTGATGTGGATCAAGGCCTCCGGCACCCGGCTCAGCCGCGCGCTCGACGAGCAGATCTTCGTCCCGATGCGACTCGCCGACACCCGCGCGGCCGTGCTCGAGACGGAGGACCTCACGCCCTACGTGGTCCAGGGCGAGAGCACCGACGGCCTGCGCCCATCCATCGAAACGTCGCTGCACGCCCTGCTTCCCCACCGCGTCGTCCTGCACGTGCACAGCACCGGCGCCATCGCGGCGGGGCTCGGCGACGAACCGGGCGCCGCGCTCGACTCCCTGCCCGGCTGGTTTGACACCGCCGTCGTGCCCTACGCGAAGCCCGGAGTGCTGCTCGCCCGCGCCGTGCTCGCCGAGATCGGTCACGAGCCGGCCGACGCACCCCTCGCGCTGCTCCTGCTCAACCACGGGCTCGTCGCGGCCGCGGACGACGTCGAGACCGCCGAGCGGATCGTCGAGGCGGTGCAGCAGGCATTCGCGGCGCGACCCGAGCCTGCCGACGCGGGCACGGATGCGGGCACCGACGGCTGGGAGCCGCTGCACCCCGCCGGCACCCTCACCGACGACGAGGCCGCGGTGCTGCGCCTCGGCCCCTTCACCCCGGACGCGTCGGTGTTCCTGGGCGCCGTGCCCTTCACGACCCGCGCCGACCCCGATCCGACCTCGCTCGTCGCGACCGACGACGACGGATCCGTCTGGGTCCGCACCGGCACGGGGGCCGACGAGGTAGAGATCGCGAGGAGCCTCGTCGACGTGGCGAGGCTCGTGCGCGGCGCGCGGGCGACACCGCTCACCCCGGATCAGGTGGACGAGCTCATCAACTGGGAGGCCGAGAAGTGGCGCAGGCAGCTGAAGCGATGACCGACGAGACCGCCGCGGCGCGCCGGAGCGCCCCGACACCCCAGCTGGTCGTCCCCATGACGGGACTCAGCACGCGGTTCACCGCCGCCGGGTACGACCTGCCGAAGTTCCTGCTCGAGACCGACGGGCTGACCGTCATCGATCACGTGATCGACATGTACCCGGGCTGGGACGACGTGGTGTTCATCTGCAACGCCGTCCACCTCGACGACCCCCGGTTCGACCTCCGCAGCCACCTGCTGTCCCGCCGGCCCGGAGCCTCCGTCGTGCGCCTGGAGGGCAAGGGCCTCGGCCCCGGCGACGCGGTGCTGCAGGCCGCTGAGCACATCGACCCCGATCGGCCAGTCGTGGTCAACTACTGCGATTTCGCCGCGTACTGGAACGCCGACGTGCTCGCCGAAATGCTCCGGGACCCGGAGGTGGACGGCGTGATCCCGGTCTACACCGGGTACCACCCGCACATGGCGCACTCGACCTCGTACGCGTACGTGAAGATGCGCGACGGCGAGGTCGTGGACATCCAGGAGAAGCAACCCTGGACCGACGACCCCGCGAGCGAATTCGCCTCTAGCGGCACATACGCGTTCCGCTCGGGGGCGCTCCTGCTCACCAGCCTCGAGCAGCAGGTCGGCGAGGGGCACCTGCTGAAGGGCGAGTACTACCTGAGCCTGACCTACAAGCCGCTGCTCGCCCGCGGCGGCCGGGTGAAGGTGCTCGCGCTCCAGCACTTCATGCAGTGGGGCACCCCGCAGGACTTCGAGGAGTACCGCGAGCTCAGCCGGGCGATCGCCGCCTGGACGGGCTCGCGGCTCGACCAGAACGCCCCTCTGCTGCCGGACACCGCCCGCATCGTGCTCGCCTCCGGCGCCGGGAAGCGGTTCTCGGACGCTGGCTACGCGCAGCCGAAGCCCGCGCTGCCGCTGGCCGGGGCCACGGTCCTCGAGCACGCGATCGCCGGCCTTCCCGGCGACGAGACGATCGTGGTCACGCGCGCCGACCTGCCCGACGGCGGCGTCGTCGGCCGAATCGCCGACCGTCAGGGCGCCCGGGTCGTGCGATTGCCGGGGCTCAGCCGCGGTCAGGCGGACTCGGCGCTCACGGGCCTCGCGGCCGTGCGGTCCCCGGGCGCCGCGACCGTCGGAGCGTGCGACGCGATCCCCACCGGCTCCGTCGGCCGCTTCAACGCCGCTGTCGCGGCCGCCGGGCCCGACGGCCTGGTGGTCTGGCTAGCGAAGCCGTACCACGCGGCGCGACGCTCCCCCCGGCAGTACGGCTGGGCGTCCACCCTGCCGAACGGCGCCATCGACCGGGTGTGGCTCAAGCAGCAGCCGACCGCGGACGACGCCGGCGTCGTGATCGGCACGTTCACGTTCGGCTCCGCGGCCGCGGGGATCCGGATGATCGAGAACCTGATCGCCGACGACGAGAGGATAAACGGCGAGTTCTACCTCGACAGCCTGATCAGCAGACAGCTGCGCGCCGGTCGGCCGGTCGTCGCGTTCGAGGTCGACACCTTCGTCGCGGTCGGCACGCCGACTGAGTACGAGGCGGCGCGGTACTGGCAGTCCTGCTTCCACAAGTGGGCGCAGCACCCCTACGCCCTCGCATCGGACCCGCTCGTGCCGGCCACCGCGCGCGCCGAATTGGACCGGACGTTCCGCGCCTTCAGCACGCAGGTGGACCGGTCGGTGACGACGGCCGAGCGGTCCGTCCTCACCGAGGCGCTGGCGTCGGTGACCGCATGACCGCCGCGGAGCGGACGAAGAAGGGGTCCGCGCTGCGCTTCCTGCTCGTCGGCGGCACCACGGTGCTGATCGACGCGGCGGTCTACGCGCTGCTCGACGCCGTCGGCGTCGACTACGACCTGGCGAAAACGATCAGCTTCGTCACGGGCGCCGTCTTCGCGTACTTCGCGAACTGGCGCTTCACCTTCGGCGGACATCGCAACCGCTGGAGCGAGGTGCTGTTCGTCGCCGTCTACCTGGGCGCGCTCATCATCAACATCGCGCTGAACAGCCTGATCCGTGCGATCGAGCCCGGATCTGCGCTATTCGCCGCGCTCGCATTCCTCGTCGCGACGGGCGTCTCCGCGGTCTGGAACTTCATCGGGATGTCTCTCCTCGTCTTCCGCCGCTCCCCGAGCATCGCCGAGGTCGGCGGCCCGGCCCAGGACGCTGCGTCGACCGCGCCGGACGAGCACGAGCCCGCTGTGACCACGGCCCCCCGCGGGGCGACGCACGCCCCGCCGACCACGACCCCGCCGATCCGGCGCTGAGGCCAGGATGCCCACCCACCGCTTCTCTCTCGTCATCCCCTGCTACAACGAGTCCGCCGGGCTCGCCGAGCTCATCGCGCGATGCCGGTTCACCGCCGAGCAGGGCGGCGGCGAGGTGATCCTCGTCGACAACGGGTCGTCCGACGGCACCGCGGCGTTGCTCGAGTCGACGCTCGGCCCCGCGGGCGCCTCCCCCCGCCCCGCCGACGGCTCGACCGGCACGGTTCGCTGGATCCGGGTCGAGGTCAACCGCGGCTACGGCCACGGGATCGTCGCGGGGCTCCGGGCAGCCGACGCCCCCGTCGTGGGCTGGACGCACGCCGACCTGCAGACCGATCCCGCGGACGTCCTGCGGGCGATGGACGGGTTCGACGGCGCGACCCCGACGCTGGTGAAGGGCCGGCGGCTCGGCAGGCCGCTCGCGGACACCGTCTTCACTGTC
>JAKONM010000083.1 GCA_022701925.1 Microbacteriaceae bacterium | reverse complement strand
GCATCCGACTGAAGTCGTACGACCACGCGGGGCTCGACAGCTCGGCGCGCAAGATCGTCGACACGGTCACCCGTGCAGGCGCCACGGTCGTCGGCCCGGTGCCGCTCCCCACGGAGAAGAACGTCATCGCCGTGATCCGGTCGCCGCACAAGTACAAGGACAGCCGCGAGCACTTCGAGATGCGCACCCACAAGCGGCTCATCGACATCATCGACCCGACGCCGAAGGCCGTCGACTCGCTCATGCGGCTCGACCTCCCCGCCGACGTCAACATCGAGATCAAGCTCTAGGAGAGGAACGGATGTCCAACGCGACCCGCACGTTCTCCGGGCTCCTCGGCACCAAGCTCGGCATGACCCAGGTCTGGGGCGAGGGCAACAAGCTCGTGCCCGTGACCGTCATCCAGGTCAGCCCGAACGTCGTCACCCAGATCCGCACGGTGGAGAAGGACGGCTACGAGGCGATCCAGATCGCCGCCGGCGCCATCGACCCGCGCAAGGCCGACAAGCCCACCGCCGGCCACTTCAGCGCCGCGGGCGTCACGCCCCGCCGCCACCTGACCGAGGTGCGCACCGCGAACGCCGCCGAGTTCTCGCTCGGCCAGGAGCTGTCCGTCGGCCTGTTCGAGGCCGGCAAGAAGGTCGACGTCGTCGGCACCAGCAAGGGCAAGGGCTTCGCCGGCGTCATGAAGCGCCACAACTTCAAGGGCGTGTCCGCGAGCCACGGTTCGCACCGCAACCACCGCAAGCCCGGCTCGATCGGCGCCTCCTCGACGCCGTCGCGCGTCTTCAAAGGCATGCGCATGGCCGGCCGCATGGGCGGCGAGCGCACCACCGTGATCGGCCTGACCGTGCACGCGGTCGACGCCGAGAAGGGCCTGCTGCTCGTCAAGGGCGCGGTGCCCGGTGCCCGCGGCCGCCTCGTCTTCGTCCGCGACGCCGTGAAGGGGAACTGACCATGGCCGAACAGAGCCTTCCCGTCGAGCTCTTCGACGTGCCGACCAACGTGCCGCTGCTGCACCAGGTCGTCACGGCCCAGCTCGCCGCCGCCCGCCAGGGCACGCACAAGACCAAGAACCGGGGCGAGGTCTCCGGCTCGGGCGTCAAGCCGTTCAAGCAGAAGGGCACCGGCCGCTCCCGTCAGGGCTCCGTCCGCGCCCCCGAGCACCGCGGCGGCGGCGTGGTCCACGGGCCGACGCCCCGCGACTACAGCCAGCGCACCCCCAAGAAGATGATCGCCGCGGCCCTCCTCGGCGCGCTCTCCGACCGCGCCCGCGCCGGCCGCATCCACCAGGTGACCTTCGGCGCGCAGGGCACGCCCTCGACCAAGCAGGCCGTCGTCGACCTCGCCGCGGTCAAGGCCGGCAAGCGCCAGCTCGTCGTGCTCGCCCGCGACGAGACGGTCGCCATCAAGAGCGTCCGCAACGTGCCGGGCGTCGAGGTGCTGTTCGTCGACCAGCTGAACGCCTACGACGTGCTGCGCGCGGACGACATCGTCTTCACCCCCACCGCTCTCGACGCGTTCATCGCGGCGAAGACCGGCGTGACCGCTGAGGAGGCCGGCGCGTGAGTGCCATCGACTACAAGGACCCCCGCGACATCATCCTGCGGCCGGTCGTGTCCGAGAAGAGCTACGGCCTGATCGACGAGGGCAAGTACACGTTCCTCGTGGACCCCCGGGCGAACAAGACCGAGATCAAGCTGGCGATCGAGAAGATCTTCAGCGTCCAGGTCGCCTCGATCACCACGGCGAACCGCACGGGCAAGACCCGTCGCACCAAGTTCGGCGCCGGCAAGCGCAAGGACACCAAGCGCGCGATCGTCTCGCTCAAGTCCGGGACCATCGACATCTTCACGGCCGCGAGCTGACGGACCAGGAGAAACAGACATGGCAATCCGTTCCTACAAGCCGACCACTCCCGGTCGTCGCGGCTCCTCCGTCGCCGACTTCGCCGAGATCACCCGGTCCACCCCCGAGAAGAGCCTGCTGCGCCCGCTGCCGAAGAGCGGTGGCCGCAACGCGCAGGGCCGCATCACCACCCGTCACATCGGCGGCGGCCACAAGCGCCAGTACCGCGTCATCGACTTCCGCCGCTCCGACAAGGACGGCGTGAACGCCCGCGTCGCGCACATCGAGTACGACCCGAACCGCACCGCGCGCATCGCGCTGCTGCACTTCGTGGACGGCGAGAAGCGCTACATCCTGGCCCCGAACAAGGTCAAGCAGGGCGACGTCATCGAGACGGGTCCCGGGGCGGACATCAAGCCGGGCAACAACCTGCCGCTGAAGAACATCCCGGTCGGCACGGTCGTGCACGCGATCGAGCTGAAGCCGGGCGGCGGCGCCAAGATGGCCCGGTCCGCCGGCACCTCGGTGCGACTGGTCGCGAAGGACGGCCCCTACGCGCAGCTCCGTCTGCCGTCGGGCGAGGTCCGCAACGTGGACGTGCGCAACCGCGCCACGATCGGCGAGGTCGGCAACGCCGAGCAGTCGAACATCAACTGGGGCAAGGCCGGCCGCATGCGCTGGAAGGGCGTGCGCCCGACGGTCCGCGGTGTCGCGATGAACCCGATCGACCACCCGCACGGCGGTGGTGAGGGCAAGACCTCCGGTGGCCGCCACCCGGTCTCGCCGTGGGGTCAGGCCGAGGGCCGCACCCGGCACCCGAACAAGGAGAGCGACAAGCTCATCGTCCGTCGCCGCAACGCCGGCAACAAGCGCAAGTAGGAGTCAGCGACATGCCTCGCAGCCTGAAGAAGGGCCCCTTCGTCGACGACCACCTGCTGACGAAGGTGCAGAACGCCAACACCAACAGCTCGAAGCAGGTCATCCGCACCTGGTCGCGCCGTTCGATGATCATCCCCGCGATGCTCGGCCACACCATCGCCGTGCACGACGGCCGGAAGCACATCCCCGTGTTCGTGACGGAGGCGATGGTCGGGCACAAGCTCGGCGAGTTCGCCCCGACCCGCACGTTCCGCGGTCACGAGAAGGACGACAAGAAGGGTCGTCGCCGCTAACCGCGGCGACGGTAAGGAGACAGTCATGGTGGAGTCCACCGCGCGGCTGCGGCAGGTCCGCATCACCCCGCAGAAGGCCCGTCGCGTCGTCGACCTCATCCGCGGCAAGCAAGCCGCGGAGGCCCTCGCGATCCTCAAGTTCTCGCCGCAGGCCGCGGCGACCCCGGTGTACAAGCTCGTCGCTTCGGCGATGGCGAACGCCAAGGTCAAGGCCGACGCGGAGAACACCAACCTCGACGAGCGCGACCTGTTCATCCAGCGCGCGTTCGTCGACGAGGGCACCACGCTCAAGCGGTTCCAGCCGCGGGCGCAGGGTCGTGCCTTCCGCATCAACAAGCGCACGTCCCACATCACCGTCGTGCTGTCGACCCCCGTGGTCGACGGCCAGGGCGCGAGCACGCAGAAGAAGGGGAACCGCTGATGGGCCAGAAGGTCAACCCGTACGGCTTCCGTCTCGGCATCACCACCGACCACACCTCGCGCTGGTTCTCGGACTCGCAGAAGATCGGTCAGCGGTACAAGGACTTCGTGGCGGAGGACGTGAAGATCCGTTCGCTGCTGCTGAAGCGCCTGGACCGCGCCGGTGTGGCGAAGATCGAGATCGAGCGCACCCGCGACCGCGTCCGGGTGGACATCCACACCGCGCGGCCGGGCATCGTCATCGGCCGCCGCGGCGCGGAGGCCGAGGCGATCCGCACCGACCTGGAGAAGCTCACCAAGAAGCAGATCCAGCTGAACATCCTCGAGGTGAAGAACCCCGAGGCCGAGGCCCAGCTGGTCGCGCAGGGCATCGCCGAGCAGCTCTCCGCCCGCGTGGCCTTCCGCCGCGCGATGCGCAAGGGCCTGCAGAGCGCCCAGCGCGCCGGCGCCAAGGGCGTCCGCGTGCAGGTCGCCGGCCGCCTGGGCGGTGCGGAGATGAGCCGCAGCGAGTTCTACCGCGAGGGCCGCGTGCCCCTGCACACGCTGCGCGCGAACATCGACTACGGCTTCTACGAGGCCCGCACGACGTTCGGCCGCATCGGCGTGAAGGTCTGGATCTACAAGGGCGACATCACCGCGAAGGAGCTCGCTCGCGAGCAGGCCTCGCAGCCCGGCCGCAGCCGCCCGCAGCGCGACGACCGCCGTGGTGGCGGCCGCCGCAACGAGTCCATGGAAGGGGCGAACGCCTGATGCTGATCCCTCGACGCGTCAAGCACCGCAAGCAGCACCACCCGGGTCGCACCGGGCAGGCCACCGGCGGCACGCAGGTCTCCTTCGGCGAGTTCGGCATCCAGGCGCTGACCCCGGCCTACGTGACGAACCGTCAGATCGAGTCCGCTCGAATCGCGATGACCCGCCACATCAAGCGCGGCGGCAAGGTTTGGATCAACATCTACCCGGACCGCCCGATCACCAAGAAGCCCGCCGAGACCCGCATGGGTTCCGGGAAGGGTTCGCCGGAGTGGTGGGTTGCCAACATCAAGCCCGGCCGCGTCCTCTTCGAGGTCGCCGGCGTGGAGGAGGGCCTCGCCCGCGAGGCGCTGCTCCGGGCCATCCACAAGCTTCCGCTCAAGGCGCGCATCATCGCGCGCGAGGAGGGTGACGCCTGACATGGCGATCGGATCGAAGAACCTCGCCCCCACCGAGCTGGACTCGTTCGAGGACTCGCGCCTGACGGAGGAGCTCCGCCGCGCGAAGGAGGAGCTGTTCAACCTGCGCTTCCAGTCCGCGACCGGCCAGCTCGAGGGCCACGGGCGCGTCCGCGCGGTCAAGCGCGACATCGCCCGCATCTACACCGTGATGCGCGAGCGCGAGCTCGGCATCCGCACCACCCCGGCGCCCGCGCCGCTGCCCGAGGCGAAGCCGAAGCGGTCGCGCAAGAAGGCCGACGAGACGCCCGCCGACACGGCGGCCACTGAGGAGACGAACTGATGGCGAAGGTCGATGAGACCGCCGTCGCCGGTCACGAGCACGGCGCGCACGACGTGCGCGACGAGAGCGCGCGCGGGTACCGCAAGACCCGTCGCGGCTACGTGGTGAGCGACAAGATGCAGAAGACGATCGTCGTCGAGGTCGAGGACCGGGTGAAGCACCCGCTCTACGGCAAGGTCATCCGCCGCACCAGCAAGGTGAAGGCGCACGACGAGGTCGGCACGGCCGGCGTCGGCGACCTCGTCCTGATCAGCGAGACCCGGCCCCTGTCCGCCACCAAGCGCTGGCGGCTGGTCGAGGTCCTCGAGAAGGCGAAGTAGGCAGATGCTGCAGCAAGAGTCCCGAGTCAAGGTGGCCGACAACACCGGCGCCAAGGAGCTCCTGACCATCCGCGTGATGGGCGGCTCCGGCCGTCGCTACGCGGGCCTCGGCGACATCATCGTCGCCACGGTCAAGGACGCCATCCCCGGCGGCAACGTCAAGAAGGGCGACGTCGTCAAGGCGGTCGTGGTCCGCACGACGAAGGAGACCCGTCGTCCCGACGGCTCCTACATCAAGTTCGACGAGAACGCCGCCGTCATCCTCAAGAACGACGGCGACCCGCGCGGCACCCGCATCTTCGGCCCGGTGGGCCGCGAGCTGCGCGACAAGCGCTTCATGAAGATCATCTCGCTCGCCCCGGAGGTGATCTGAATGGGTGCCCGCATCAAGAAGGGCGACCTCGTCCAGGTGATCACCGGTGCGAAGCAGGACCGCGGCGGCGACCGCGGCAAGCAGGGCACCGTGCTCGAGGTCCTCAAGGACTCGAACCGCGTGGTCGTCGAGGGCGTGAACTTCGTCACGAAGCACTCGCGCGTCGGCCAGACCCAGCGGGGCAGCCGCACCGGCGGCATCGAGACCGTCGAGGCCCCCATCCACATCTCGAACGTCGCGCTCGTCGACCCGGAGACCAAGAAGCCGACCCGAGTCGGCTTCCGCGTCGAGCAGGTCGAGAAGAACGGTGCGACCAAGACGGTGCGCGTCCGCTACGCGAAGAAGTCCGGGAAGGACCTGTAACGAGATGAGCGACACGGCTGTTGCGCCGGCTGAGAAAGTTCAGCCGCGCCTGAAGCAGAAGTACCGCAGCGAGATCGTCCCGAACCTCCAGAAGGAGTTCGGGTTCGGCAACGTGCACCAGGTGCCCGGCCTCGTCAAGGTGGTCGTGAACAACGGTGTCGGCGAGGCCGCCCGCGACGGCAAGATCATCGACGGCGCGGTCGCGGACCTCACCAAGATCACCGGCCAGAAGCCGCAGGTCACGAAGGCCCGCAAGTCCATCGCGCAGTTCAAGCTGCGCGAGGGCCAGCCGATCGGCGCCCACGTGACGCTGCGCGGCGACCGGGCCTGGGAGTTCCTGGACCGCCTGCTGTCGCTGGCGCTGCCCCGCATCCGCGACTTCCGCGGCCTGTCGGACCGCCAGTTCGACGGCAACGGGAACTACACGTTCGGCCTCACCGAGCAGAGCGTGTTCCACGAGATCGACCAGGACCGCATCGACCGGGTCCGCGGCTTCGACATCACGGTGGTCACGACCGCCCGCACCGACGACGAGGGCCGCGCGCTGCTCCG
>JAKONM010000082.1 GCA_022701925.1 Microbacteriaceae bacterium | reverse complement strand
GCCGGTGGTCCTCGCGCAGCTCGATCAGACGGTCGCGCGCAGCGCGGAGGACATCGACGGCAGCCATGCGGGTCATCATGCCGCCGCCGGTCTGCGCGCGGCCGGGCAGCGGGTCGGGCGCGCGGCGGTGCTCGGGGACGGCGAAGGCCCGGCGTCCCCGTGAAGGACTCCGGGCCTGACGTAGCGGGGGCGGGACTTGAACCCGCGACACCACGATTATGAGCCGTGTGCTCTAACCACCTGAGCTACCCCGCCGCGAGGACCCTCCGCCGCGGCGTGCGCGGCCGGCCTGTCCGAGCCCCGAAAGAGGATTGAACTCTTGACCTTCTCCTTACCATGGAGATGCTCTACCACTGAGCTATCGGGGCGCAGTCCGGCCGACCTGCGGCCGGAAGCGACGTCGACTCTAGCATCACGGCGGTCTGCGACTCGAAGCCGCTTCGGGGTGCCGTCCGCGCCGCCCGCCGCGACCCCGTCCCGTCCGTCGGTCTGCTCCGTCTGCGCTCGACGCGCTGCGCCGGACCCCGGGGGCGACCCCTCCTCGGGTCTTCGCCGCGGCCCTCCCGAGTCGGTGTCGGAGGGGCGTGGGACGCTGCGCGGCGGGTGGTTGAAGCGGGTCCGCGGGTGGTGCGACACGCCGACGGCGCGAGCCCGATCCGCGAAGGACCAGGGAATTCGCTGCGACTCGCCGACACAACATGTGGGGGCTGGAATCGGGATGCACCCCGGTATATGGTGATCTCGCCCGGCCAGCAGGTCGGACACGAGGCATCCGCCGCCGACTGGGGAAGGTCGACGGCACGAGCGACAGGAGCGTCCATGAACTTCGACACGGAGAGCATCGACGGCTACGCGATCCCGGTTGACCCGATGGATCTGCTGCAGTGCGACAGCTGCCAGTAGATCGCTCCACGAGCGACTGCTGACAGCGGTCGAGAAGGCCCCGCGACTCCCGATCGCGGGGCCTTCCGCGTTCCCGGGATCAGGCGCTGAGGCGCTGCATCTCCTCGTCGGACAGCTCGAGGGCCGGCGCCTGCGCCGAGTCCCGGATCGTCTCCGGACGGGTGGACCCCGGGATCGGGATCACGACCGGCGCGAGCGCCAGCTCCCAGGCCAGCGCGACCCGCTGCGGGCTGACGCCCCGCTCGTCCGCCACCTGCTGGAACGCGGCGTTCTCCCCGCCCAGGCCCGCGGCGCCGCCGATGCCGCCCAACGGGCTCCACGGCAGGAACGCGATGCCCAGGTCGGCGCAGTGCCGCAGCTCGTCCATCGACGAGCGGAAGCCGGGGGAGAACTGGTTCTGCACGGAGACGACGCGGCCGTCCAGCAGCGCCATCGCCTGGTCGATCTGCTCCACGTCGACGTTCGACAGGCCCGCCATCAGGATCACGCCCTCGTCCAGCAGGTGCTTCAGCGCGTTGATGGAGTCGCGGTACTGCACCGACGGGTCCGGGCGGTGGAACTGGTAGAGGTCGATCGACTCCACGCCCAGGGCCTCCCGCGACGCCTCCGCGGCCTCGATCAGGTGTCGGGCGCTGCCGTCCTGCGTCCAGGTGCCGTCACCGGGCCGCAGGTGGCCGCCCTTGGTGGCGACGAGCACGCCGGAGGCGTCGCCGTCCCAGGTGCGCAGCGCCTCCGCGACCAGGCGCTCGTTGTGGCCGACCTCGCCGGCGAACAGGTGGTAGGCGTCGGCGGTGTCGATCAGGGTGACGCCGGCGTCGAGCGCGGCGTGGACGGTCGCGATCGCGCGGGGCTCGTCGGGGCGCCCCTCGATCGACAGGGGCATGGCGCCGAGGCCGATCGCGCTGACGGCGCGCGATCCGATCAGACGGGTGGGCAGGGTGGTCGTGGTGGACATCGCGCCAGTGTCCGCCGCCGCCGGACCCGCCACCTGAGCGGAAGCCCGCGCGCGACTACGATCCCCACCATGCCAGTCGCCGCCGACCTGCCCGGCCGGTCCTACCCGGACACGCAGCCGTACCTCGTCGGCCGCGAGAAGGTGCGCGAGTTCGCCCGCGCGGTCGGCTCCCGCGACCCGCTGAGCCTGGACGTGGAGGCCGCGCGCGCGGCGGGCTTCGCCGACGTCGTGGCGCCGCCGACCTTCGCCGTGGTCGTGCAGGACCTGACGCTGTCGCAGCTGCTGGCCGACGAGACCGCCGGCGTCGACTTCTCCCGGGTGGTGCACGGCGACCAGCGGTTCACCGCGCGCCGCCCGATCGTCGCGGGCGACCTGCTGACCGGCCGGATGACCGTCACCTCGGTGAAGACCCTCGGCGGCAACGCCATGGTCACCTCCAGCACCGTCGTCCGCGACGCCGACGACCAGGAGGTCGTCACCGCCGTCTCCACCCTGGTCGTGCGGGGGGACGCGTGAGCGAGCGGCTGGCGCAGGGCGACGTGGTCGCCAGCGGCGCCTACTCCGTGGACCGCGACCGCCTGGTGCGGTACGCCGGCGCCTCCGGCGACTTCAACCCCATCCACTACCGCGACGACGCGGCGCGCTCGGTCGGGCTGCCGGGGGTCCTGGCCCACGGCATGCTGACGATGGGCCTCGCCGTGCAGCCCGTCGTCGAGCGCTTCGGCGCCGCGCGCGTCCTGGACTACCAGGTGCGCTTCACCCGCCCCGTGCCCGTGCCGCCGGAGGGCGCGGTGGAGCTGCACGTCGAGGCGCGCGTCGGCCGCGTCGACGAGGAGGCCGGCACCGCCCGCATCGACCTCACCGCCTCGGTCGACGGCAGCACCGTGCTGGGCAAGGCGCAGGCGGTCGTCTCGCTCGCATGACCTCCGCACCCGCTCACGACGAGGACCTGCGGCTGGCCGGCCTGACGACCCTGCGCGTCGGCGGGCCCGCCCGCCGGGTCGTGGTCGCGCGCACCGCGCGGGAGGTGGTCGACACCGCGCTCGCCGCCTGGGCCGACGACGAGCCGCTCTTCGTGCTCGGCGGGGGGTCCAACGTGGTCTTCCCCGACGAGGGGTTCGACGGCACCGTGCTGCTCGTGGCGACCCGGGGCGTCGAGCGCCTGCCCGCGCCGCCCTCGACCGCTCCCGGCGTGCCCGCGTCCGACACCGACCGGCTGCGCTCGCTGGAGCGCGCCCTGCGCCCGCCGCTGCAGCGGGAGCCGGTGCGCATCCGGGTGCAGGCGGGGGAGTCGTGGGACGACCTGTGCGCCTTCGCCGTCGAGCAGGGCTGGAGCGGCATCGAGGCCCTGTCCGGCGTGCCCGGATCGTGCGGCGCCGCGCCCATCCAGAACATCGGCGCCTACGGGCAGGAGCTGGCCGCGACGCTCGCGGCGGTCGAGTACCTGGACCGCGAGAGCGGCGAGGTGCGGCGCGTGCCGGCCTCGGGGCTGCGACTGGGCTACCGCACCAGCATCTTCAAGCAGGGGGTCGAGGGCGTCGTGCTCTCGATCGACCTGCTGCTGCACCGCGACCTCGGCGGCGGCGCCCCGCAGAGTGCACCCGTCGCCTACGCGCAGCTGGCGGACGCGCTGGGCGTGCCGCTGAACAGCCGCGTGCCCATCGACGCGCTGCGGCAGGCGGTGCTGCAGCTGCGCCGCGGCAAGGGCATGGTGCTGGACGACGACGACCCCGAGTCGGTGAGCACGGGCAGCTTCTTCACGAACCCGATCGTCTCCGAGCGCTTCGCCCGCACGCTGCCGCGGGACGCGCCGCGCTGGCCGACCTCCGCCGACGAGCCGGACGTGGTGGTCCCCCTGGGCGCGGCGCTGCCGCCGCGCGCGCCGCGCACCGAGGAGCCGCAGGTGAAGCTCTCCGCGGCGTGGCTGATCGAGCACGCCGGGATCCACCGCGGCTTCCGCCTGCCCGGGTCGGTGGCGCACGTGTCGAGCAAGCACACGCTGGCGATCGTCGGCGGGCCCGGAGCGACCGCCGACCAGGTGCTCGAGCTCGCCCGCTACATCCGCAACCTGGTGCAGATCGAGCTCGGCGTGGTGCTGCAGCCCGAGCCCAACCTGGTGGGCGCGCGGCTCTGACCGCCGGCCCGTCGCGGTCGCGGAGTCGGCCGTCGGGCGCCTCCCGCGATCTTCGACTCGGGGTTGAAGCTTCCCCCGCGCGTCGCCCGGACGGGGGGTGCGCCCGCGGTTACCTTCCCCTCACGTCCCGGCGCCCAGCGGCGCCGGCCCACCAGGAGGAACAGGCGATGACGCGAATTCTGCTTCGGGCCCACAAGGACCCCTTCACGGTCGCGACCCCCAAGCGCGTCCACAAGCAGAACCTCATCGGGGACAACGTGGGCAACCTGCTCTTCAGCAACGCCAGCTACAAGCTGCTGGCGACGAAGGGCACCGAGGTCGAGACGGACCCCCTGAAGGCCCTGCCGGGCGACGCGGACCGCATCAACGCCGAGTTCGACCACCTGGTGATCCCGCTGGCGAACGCCTTCCGCCTCTCGTACGCCGACCCGCTCGACCGGCTCTCCGCGATGATCGAGGCGACCACGGTGCCCGTGTCGGTGCTCGGCGTCGGCGCGCAGCTGAACCTCGACGGGTCCTTCGACCGGCTCGAGCCGATGCGCGACTCGGTCAAGCGCTTCGTCTCCGCGGTGCTCGACAAGTCGCCGTCGATCGGCGTGCGCGGCGAGTACACCGAGGCCTACCTGCGCAGCCTCGGCTTCCGCGACGTCGACGTCATCGGCTGCCCCTCGGTCTTCCTGAACGGCCCCGGCCTCACGGTGCAGAAGCGCGCCCGCCGCATCACGCGGTCCTCCCGCATCAGCATGAACCTCTCCCCCTACGTGGAGGGGCTGGGCGCGATGGTGGAGCAGCAGACCAAGCGCTACCCCCGCCTGCGCTACACCGCGCAGCACCGCGACGGCCTGGGCATGCTGCTGGACGCCGCGGCCCGGTCGGGCGCCTACGCCGGCGCGCGCACCGACATGCCCACCAACCACGCGCACCCGCTGGTCGCGGGCCAGCGCACCAGCTTCTTCGTCGACCCGGCCCCCTGGCTCGACTACCTGAGCGGCTTCGACTTCAGCTTCGGCACCCGCATCCACGGCAACATCGCCGCGCTGGTCGCGGGCACGCCGGCCTACGTGCTGGCCCACGACTCCCGCACCCTCGAGCTGGCGCGCTACTACGACATCCCGCACCGCACCATCCACCGCGTCAGCCGCCGCACGGACGCGGCGGACCTGTACGACGAGGCGGACTACTCGGCCTTCAACGCCGGCGTGGCGCCCCGCTTCGAGCAGTTCGCGCGCTTCCTCGGCGATCACGGCCTGCGCCACGTGTACGAGGCCGGGGAGGACCCCCTGCGCTTCGACCGCCGCTCCGCGGTCACGCCGTACCCGGGCGAGATCGGCGGCCGCGCCGCCGTCACCCCGGTGACGATGCTCAAGCGGCTGGCCCGACCCGGCCGCCGGCCGCAGTCCGCGGTCGCCTGACCCGTCCCGCGCCGGTCAGGCGCGGGGCAGCAGCCCCAGCTCCATGGCCCGGGTGACCGCTCGCGTGCGGTCGGTCACCTCCAGCTTCTCGAAGACGTGCAGCAGGTGGGTCTTCACCGTCGCCTCGCCCAGGTGCAGCCGGCGCGCGATGCCCGGGTTGCTCTCGCCCTCGGCGACCAGGGCCAGCACCTCCGCCTCCCGGGGCGAGAGCCGCGGAGCGGTCCGCCCGCGCTGCACGCCGCGCGCCAGCGCCGCGGCGATGTCGGGCGCGAGCACGGTCGACCCGGCGGCGACGGCGCGCACACCGGCCAGGACCTCGCGCTCCGGAGCCGCCTTCAGCAGGTAGCCGCGGGCGCCGGCCGAGACGGCCTCGAGGATCGCGTCGTCCGTCTCGTAGGTCGTCAGCACCACGACGCGCACGCCCGGCGCCGCGGCGGTGATCGCCGCGGTCGCCGCGACCCCGCCCATGCCGGGCATCCGCAGGTCCATCATCACCACGTCGGGCCGCAGGGCGAGGGCCGATGCGACGGCCTCCTCGCCGCTCGCGACCGCGTCGACGACCTCGACGCCGTCGCCGGCCTCGAGCAGGGCGACCACGCCCGCGCGGACGACCGCGTGGTCGTCCGCCACCAGCACCCGGATCACGCGTCCGCCCCCTCGCGCGACGGCACGCGCACCGTCAGGCGGGACCCCGACGTCGCGCCCGGCTCGAGCTCGACCGCGCCTCC
>JAKONM010000068.1 GCA_022701925.1 Microbacteriaceae bacterium | reverse complement strand
GGCCACCAGCTCCAGCTCCCGCTCGACGGCGATGCGCATGGCGCGCAGGTGGCGCGGCTCGATCCCGGCGCGACGCAGGTCGACGAGCGCCCGCAGGGTGGTGACGTCCTGCTCCTCGTAGACCTCGACGGCCGGCATCAGGCCGGCGACGACGGCCTCGCCCAGCAGCTCGACGCCCGCACCGGTCTCGGTGAGCAGCTCGTCACGCGTCCAGCGGCGCGCCTGCTCGAGGATGGTGATGGCACCGGTCGCGGTGCCCGGCCACATGGGCTCGAGCCCGGCGTCGAGGTCGGCCAGGTACTGGCGGATGACCTTCAGCGGCAGGTAGTGGTCGCGCTGCATCAGCAGCACCAGCTTGATGCGGTCGATGTCCGCCAGCGAGAAGCTGCGGTACCCCGACGGCGTGCGCGCCGGCGTGATCAGCCCGCGGTCCTCCAGGAACCGCAGCTTGGAGGGCGACAGCTCGGGGAAGTCCGGCTCGAGGCGGGACAGCACCTGCCCGATCGAGATCGCACCGGTGACGGCTGCCGGTTCGCGACGGTGCGGCAGCGCGGCGCTCACCGGGGACCGACCCCGGCGAGGTCGAGGCGGGAGGCGAAGAAGGTCAGCCGGAACTTGCCGATCTGCACCTCGGCGCCGTCGGACAGCAGCGCGGTCTCGATGCGCACGCCGTCGAAGAAGGTGCCGTTGAGGCTGCCGAGGTCCTTGACCTCGAAGGCCGTGCCGTGCCGCAGGAAGCGGGCGTGACGCCGGGAGACGGTGACGTCGTCCAGGAAGATGTCGGCCGAGGGGTGGCGACCGGCGACGGTCTCGTCCTGGTCGAGCAGGAAGCGGGCGCCGATGTTCGGCCCGCGGCGCACGACCAGCAGCGCCGACCCGGAGGGCAGCGCGCCCACGGCGGCCTGCTCCTCGGCGGAGTTCTGGGCCATGGCCTTCGCGAGCTCGGACCCGAACTCGTACCCGAACGAGGCGGTCGTGTCCGGACCGCTGGACGGCTCCTCACGGCGGCCCCGGGGGCGATCGTCGCGCTCATCGACCATACGGCGACCTCCTCATGGCCCCCAGGCTAGCGGACGGGGTCGTCGGCCCGCCGTCCCCCATCCGACCGTGCACGCCCGCCGGGCGTCCGGCCGATCGTCGGGGGCGGCCGCTACGGTCCGTCGCATGTCGTGCATCCGCTTCAACACGAAGGCCCAGCGGGACTCGATGGCCGCCGACGCGGGCGCCCTGTCCACGGAGGACGTCGCGATCCTGCACCTGGCCCCGCCGGTCACCGAGTCGAAGCTGACCCGGCTGCGGCTGCTGGCCGGGCACCCCCGGCCGGGCATCCGGCAGAGCGTCGCGTCGAACCTGCACGCGCCCCTCGACCTGCTGCGGCTGCTGGCGGGCGACGCCGACGCGGCCGTGCGCGGGGAGGTGGCGAAGAACCCGACCAGCCCCGCCGACCTGGTCGAGGCGCTGGCCGCCGACCCCGACCCGCGGGTGCGCTGCTGGGCCGTGCTGAACCCGGTGCTGCCGGATGCCGCGGCCGACGCGATGGCCGCGGACCGCGACCCGCAGGTCGCCCGCCTGGCCGGCTGGCGGCGCGACGCCGCCGTCACGGCCTGAGCGCGGTCCTCAGCCCGGCAGGTCGTCGAGGACCGCGAGCAGCGCGCCCGGCCCCATCAGCGCCGCGCCGAGGGCCTCGACCCGCTCGCCGAGGCCGCGGTCCGCCGTCACGACCGTCGTCCGGCGTCCCTCGGCCGCGGCCGCCCGCACGCGCTCGACCACCGCCGAGTCCCCGTCGGCCCGAGCCCGCAGCACCTCGACGCCCGCCGCGTCCGACGCCGTCCGGGCGGCGCCCTCCAGCACGGCGCACACCTCCGGCCAGCGGCGCACCACCGGCAGCGCGCCCGCCTCGGCCGGTTCCTCGACCGCCAGCCCGGCCGAGGCCAGGGCCGCGAGCCGCTGCAGCAGCCGGTCCGCGGCGCCCGCGCGGTCGCGCCACCACCCGTCCGGCCGGCTGCCGACGACGTTGGCGGCGTCGACGACCAGCAGCGGGTCCGCGACCGCGGCCTCGCGCTGCAGCTGCGCCCACGACGCCGCGAACCCGGGGTGCAGGGGCAGCTCCTCCACCCGGTCCGCCGGCACCCAGCGCAGGCCGTTGCTCTCGCGGTCGTTCACGGCGACCTCCAGCGCCGACGGGGCCGCGACGGCGACGGTCGTGTACGACCAGACGTCCAGGTCGAGACGCACGGCGAACCGCGGCCGCAGCGCCGCCAGGTCGATCCGCGTCTCCTCGTGCGCCTCGCGCAGCGCCCCGTCGACGGCGGACTCGCCCTGGTGCCGCGCTCCCCCGGGCAGGCCCCAGGTGTCGCCGAAATGGCTCCAGCCCACGCGGTGCTGCAGCAGCACCTCGCCGCCGGGAGCCAGCACCAGCAGCCCCGCCGCACCGGCGCGGCCCCAGAAGCGGCGCCCGTCGGGCAGGTCCACCCAGCCGTCGGCGGGGTCGCGCGGTCCGGGCGGCGGGCCTGGCGGCGTCGCATCGGGCATCGCCTCACCGTAGCCGCAGGCGCCGGAGCGGACGCCGGGGCGGACGCACCGCGACCCCGCACCCCTCGCGGGGCGCGGGGCCGCGGCCGGACCGGTCAGACGGCGACGGGCTGGCGGGAGGTCGTCAGCGACGGCTCCTCCACCGGCACGGCGCCGTTCGGCCGCACGAACCGCTTCAGCGCCACGAGCGTGAAGGCGGTGACGGCGGCTCCGATCAGGATCGTCAAGAACCAGAGCAGGAACGTGACCAGGAAGGGCTGCGGCTCGAACGCGAAGAACACGAAGATGCCGCCGTGCGGGGCCCGGGTCCCGAGCCCCAGCGCCATCGACAGCGCTCCGGTGACCGCGCCGCCGAGCATGCTGGAGGGGATGACGCGCAGCGGGTCAGCCGCGGCGAACGGGATCGCGCCCTCCGAGATGAAGGAGGCGCCGAGCAGCCACGCGGCCAGCCCGTTCTCCCGCTCCACCTCGGTGAAGCCGCGGCGGTAGAGCACCGTGGAGGCGAAGGCCATCGCGATCGGCGGCACCATGCCCGCGGCCATGACCGCCGCCATGATGCGGAAGCTGCCCGCGCTGCCGGCCGCGAGGCCCGTCGTCGCGAACACGTAGGCCGTCTTGTTGATCGGGCCGCCGAGGTCGAAGCACATCATCAGGCCGAGGATGATCCCCAGGATGATCGCGGCGCCGCCGGTCAGGCCGTTCAGGAAGCCGGTCAGGCCGGTCGAGATCGCCGCGATCGGTCCGCCGAGCACCAGCAGCATCAGGCCGGAGGCGACGATCGACGCGAACAGCGGGATGATGATGACGGGCATCAGGCCGCGCAGCCAGCGGGGCACCGCCGGCTTGCTGATCAGCAGCGCCGCGTAGCCGGCGAGGAACCCGCCGACGATGCCGCCCAGGAAGCCGGCGCCGACGAAGCCGGAGACGGCGCCGACGACGAAGCCGGGGGCGATGCCCGGGCGGTCGGCGATCGCGTAGGCGATGTAGCCGGAGAGCGCCGGCACCAGGAAGCCGAAGCTGAGGCCGCCGATCTTGAACAGCACGGCGCCCAGGTAGTAGATGATCCCGTTCAGCCCGCCGTCGCCCGGGAGGTTCGCCAGGTTGTACGTCTGCAGCGTCTTGTCGGCGTTGAAGGCGATCTCGTAGCCGCCGAGCAGGAAGCCGAGCGCGATCAGCAGACCGCCGCCGGCGACGAACGGGATCATGTAGCTGACGCCGGTCAGCAGCACCCGCTTGATCGTCGCGCCGACGCTCTCGCCCTCGCGGGGGCCGGTGGACGACGCGGCGGAGCCGCCACCCTGCACGCGCTTCGCGTCCGGGTCCTTCGCCGCGGCGAGCGCCTCCTCGATCATCTGCTTCGGCTGGTCGATGCCGCGCTTGACCGGGGCCTGCACGACCGGCTTGCCCGCGAACCGGGCGCGGTCGCGCACGTCCACGTCGTTCGCGAAGATCACGGCGCCCGCCCGCTCGATCAGCGCGGGGTCGAGCGGCGTGGACCCCGCCGAGCCCTGCGTCTCGATGTGCAGCTCGACGCCCATCTTCTTCGCGGCGTTCGTCAGCGCGTCCGCCGCCATGTAGGTGTGGGCGATGCCGGTGGCGCAGGAGGTGATGCCGACCAGCAGCGGCTGGCCGGAGGAGGCGGGCACGGCGGCCGGTGCCGCGGCGGCGCTGCCCGCGGCGGGGGCGGCGGAGGCGTCCTCCTCCGCGGTGGCCCGCTCGACCAGGGCGACGATCTCGTCCGGGGTGGGGGCGGAGCGCAGGGCCGCGACGAAGTCCTCGTCGATGAGGTTCCTCGCCAGCTTGGCCAGCAGCTGCAGGTGCATCTCGCCGCCGCCGGTGGGCGCCGCGATCATGAAGACGATGTCGGCGGGCCCGTCGAAGCCGCCGAAGTCGACCTTCGGGTCCAGGCGGGCGAACGCCAGGCTGGGCCGCGTCACGGCCGACGAGCGGCAGTGCGGGATCGCGATGCCGCCGCCCAGGCCGGTGTCGGTCTTCTGCTCGCGCGCCCAGGCGTCGGCGTACAGGCCGTCCACCTCCGTGGCGCGGCCGGCGTCGACGACCATCGTCGCGAGGGCTCGGATGACGTCGCTGCGCTCTCGGCCGAGATCGGCGTCGAGGGCGACGAGGTCGCGGGTGATCAGGGTCGGCATGCGGTTCGCACTCCTTCGTGTGGTGGGGCTTCAGGCGACGACGACCTCGACGCCGGCCGCATCGAGCGCGGCGGCGAGGTCGTCGTCAGGGGCTCGGTCCGTGACCAGCACGTCGAGGGTCTCCAGGGCGGCGAAGCGGATGAACGCCTCGGTGCCGAACTTCGACGCGTCCACCAGGGCGATCGTGCGGCGGGCGCACCGGATCACGGCGGACTTGACGGCGGCCTCCCGCTCGTCGGGCGTCGACAGGCCGAACCCGGCGGAGACGCCGTTCGCGCCGATGAAGGCGATGTCGCAGCGCACCCGGGCGTAGGCGTCGAGGGCCGCGACCCCGACGGCCGCGGAGGTCTCCGGACGCACGATGCCGCCGACGGCGTGCACGACGAGGCGCGGGTTGTCCTGCAGGGCCAGCACCACCGACATCGCGTTCGACACGACGTCCAGCTGCCCGTCGGCCGGGGT
>JAKONM010000021.1 GCA_022701925.1 Microbacteriaceae bacterium | reverse complement strand
CCCGACCTCGACCCCGACCCCGACCCCGAGCCTGAGCCCGAGCCCGAGCCCGAGCCCGAGCCCGAGCCCGAGCCCGAGCCCGAGCCGGACGTCGAGGCGCCCCGCCCCGCTGAGCAGGTCGTTCCCGCGCCGGCCGGGGGCGGGACGCCGGACGAGGGCGCGACGCTCGAGGTCGAACCGGCACCCGGCGGCTCCGAGGATCAGGGATCCGCCCCGCCGGAGCGCGAACCCGTCGTCGTGCAGGAGCCGACCGTCCAGTCGGAGCAGGAGAGCGTCTCCGTGGAGCCGCAGCGGGCCGCAATCCCCGACGAGCAGCCCGGCGGCGAGTCCCCCTCCGACGATCGGGCTCCCGAAGAGCCCGCAGCCGAGGGGCCCGGTGAGGAGGAGCAGGACGGCCGCGACTCCTCGGGCCGCGTGATCGCGGGCGGGCAGGACGCGCCGACCATGGACTGGGCCGAGGTGCTGCGCACCGGGGCGATCCCGCTGCCGTCGATCTCGCGCGGCACCTACTCGGCGCCTCGGCGCCGGCCGAAGCCGACGGGGGAGGGCCCCGCACGGTTCGAGCTGCGCGCCATCGGCCGGCAGCGCTACGAGGCCGTCAACATGGGAGCGGAGCCGGCGCTGGAGGCGCGGATCACGGGCACCGGGGACGACCCGCACCTGGTGCGGCCGCTCTCCTCCCGTCCTGCGACCGTGGCCCCCGGCGGGACGCTGCCGTTCTCGGTGCTGCGGGTCGAGGGCCGCGAAGTGTCGGTGCAGGTCGTGCACCAGGTCGCCGGCGAGCCGGTGCACCAGGACCTGCCGCTGGACTGATCCGCCGTCCGCGGCGGGTCAGCGGTCGGGGAACCCGTGCGGCGTGCTGGTGGTGGACCGCCGCAGCTGCTCGAACCGCTCGTGCTCCAGCGAGAGCGCCGTGAACTCCCGGTCGCGGCGGATCGCGCACACCGCCGCGAGCAGCAGTTCGGGCTCGGTCTCCACGGCCGGTGCGACGTAGGGCGCGGCCTCCTGCGCCAGCTCGGTCGCCAGGCGCCGCCGGCTGTCGGGCGCCAGCTGCGGCGCCTGCGCCAGGAAGGCGGCGATGCGCCGGGACAGCCGGTCCGGCAGTCGGGCGACGTCGGCCACCTGCGCCCACTCCTGCAGCGCCTCCGGCACGCCGACCGCGTTCGAGCGCGGCCTCGGCACCCGCTCGTGCTGGCTGACGGTGCCGGCCAGCAGGTCTCCGACCCGCTTGGTGCGACGGTTGAACAGCCCGACCATCGCGGCCAGCCCGCCGACGGTGAACACCACCTCGACCAGGCCCATCAGCGCTCGGATGAAGGCGTGCCGCAACGAGATCGCGCCGCCGTCGTCGCGCACGACCCGTGCGCCGACCGCCAGCTTGCCGACGGAGCGGCCCCGGGTCGCGGTCTCCAGGATCGTCGGCAGCAGGATGAAGCAGACGACCAGGTCGACGATCACCAGGGCGCGGCTGAGGGCCTCGTCGACGCCCAGTGCGGTGGCCAGGGTGGTGACGCCGAACAGCAGGGCCAGGAACAGGCCCAGCTCGATCAGGAAGTCGATCAGGGCACCGAGCGCGCGCAGCGGCCAGCTGGTCGCGCGCACCTCCAGCGCGACGGCCTCGCCGGTGACGATGCCGAGGTCGTCGGGCGCCTCGCTCAGGGTCGACATGGCGTCTCCGTCCGTTGCCGCCACGCTAGACGCTGCGCCTCGCCCGGCCGCTCAGTGACATCCACGCCTCGCCGCGCCGCCCGGGAGGGAGGAGCGGTGGCGCGTAGGCTCGCCGCCGTGGACCTGGACGCGCTACGCGCGGTGCGCGAGGCCGAGTGGGCCCGGCTGGACGCGCTGGCCGGCGCGACCCGTCTGGACGGCCGGGAGAGCGACGAGCTGATCCTGCGCTACCAGGACGCGGCGGGCGACCTCTCCGCGATCACCACCACGGCGGGTTCGCAGGCGGTCGGCGACCGCCTCTCCATCAGTCTGTCCCGTGCCCGGATGCGCTTCACCGGCAGCGGCCGCAGCCTGTTCAGCCAGTTGCCCGCGTTCTTCGCGCTGCAGCTGCCTGCGGCGCTCTACCGGATCCGCTGGTGGACCTTGTGGGTCGCGCTGGCCAGCGTCGTCGTGGCGGTGATCTACGGCACCTGGAGCGCGAACGATCCGGCGGTGCGGGCGACGCTCGGCGACGACGAGCTGCTGCGCCGGCTGGTCGACCGCGACTTCGTAAACTACTACAGCGAGAACCCGGCCGCCTCGTTCACCAGCCAGGTCTGGACGAACAACGCGTTCATCGCGGCCCAGTGCATCGCCTTCGGCATCACCGGCTTCTATGCGCCGTTCATCCTGCTGCAGAACGCGCAGAACGTGGGGCTGACCGGCGGGGTGCTGATCGGCTACGGCCGCGCCGACACCTTCTTCCTCTACATCGCCCCGCACGGGATGCTCGAGCTGACCAGCGTCTTCGTCGCCGGTGCCGCGGGGCTGCGCATCTTCTGGGCTTGGATCGCGCCGGGCGCGCGCACCCGCGGCCAGGCGCTGGCGGAGGACGGCCGCTCCCTCTTCACCGTCGCCGTCGGCCTGACGATCTCGTTGTTCGTCTCCGGCATCCTGGAGGGCTTCCTGACGCCCTCCCCGCTGCCGTGGCCGGTGAAGATCGCGATCGGCGCGCTGGCCCTCGGAGCGTTCCTCTTCTACATGGTCGTGATCGGTGGACGGGCCCACCGGCTGGGTGAGACCGGCGACCTGGACCCCTTCGCGGCGGGCTCGAAGCGGATCATCGCTGACTGAGGCTGTGGACAACGCTTCCCGTGGGGGAGGCCTATGTCCTACTTTGGCCGCATGCTGCGGGTAAGAGGAATGTGGCTCCTGGGAGTCACCTTGCCCTTGCTGCTTTGTCTCGTAAGCTGCACTGCTACTTCGGAGGGCTTAGAGCCTTCGGCTGAGCAGAGTGCGCGGAGGATCCCGAATGAAACTCCGTCGCGCATCCCAGCGGTACGTGAACGGACTCTCTGGAACGCATATGTGGCAGCGTCTGATCGGCTGCTCACTGACCCAACGCTCGATCTGGCGACGATCCGGCCTTACGTCACGTCGGCTCAATATCGAACAATCAGCGCTCAGGTAGAAGCATTCCGATCTTCCGGCCGACGACTTGATGGCCACAGTTCAACCAGGTCGTTCGATCTTAACGACACTAACTCTGCGGTGGTCTGTATTAATAACTCGCTCAGTCACATCCTCGACAAAGACGGCCGTGCTCTCTCGCCAGACCCGAGGCCCAGAAATTTCGCGCTGCGCATTGACTTCTTGCGGGAGAATAATTCCCTTAGGGTCGCTAAAGATGCACCGTCGGCCCGAGGATGCTAGTCCACGCGACTTTGACTGCGGCGATCTTGCTCTCTACCTTGGAGCAAGATGATTCCGAGACCCCGGAATCTTCGGGTGGTCTGTTGTCGGGTGTTGCCAATGTGCAAATCGTTCCCCGAAGTGCGGCGGGTGGACGGGTTGTTGAGATTGAGGGTCGCAAGAAAGTCGTAGTCTCCGAGAAGGTGCAGGGCTCAGTTGACTCGGACGGCCCCGCTGTCGGCACTCGATCCTCTGGTCGTTCGGCTCTTACTCCTCAGCAGTTGCAAGAGGCGTTCAACGAGATCTGCGTCGGTGACGGGGACTGCGGGGTGCGGGAAGGGGCGCTGCTCAATCCGCTGATCCTCGAGCGGGAGCCCGCAGGTTCGACGCCTGAGGCGCCGGCGGCGGATGGCGCGGCCGCTCGCGTGATCACGATCGAGGACGTGGCGCGCTTCCTGCCGGCCGCGGTCGCGCTGCACGCCGAGCCGGACGGCTGGGCGGTCATCGGCGTACCCGCCAACTTCTGGACGGTCGTGCGGCCCGTGGAGGTGGAGGCCGCGCTGCTCGGGGAGCAGGCATCGGTGCGATTCACGCCGCAGCTGTATCGATGGGTCTACGGAGACGGATCCTCACGGACGACCCGCTCCGGCGGGGCCAGCTGGGCCGGGTCTGGCCAGGAGGAACTGACGGCGACTCCCACCAGTCACGTCTATCGCGAGCGGGCTGCGGCGGACGCGTCGGTGACGGTGGTCTGGAGCGCGGAGTACCGATTCGCAGACGGCGACTGGACGCCGATCGCCGGCGCGGTCGCCGACTCGTCGCCCGCGGTGAGGATGCTGGTGGTCCGCGAACGGACCGTGCTCACCGCTCGCTGAACGTCAGGCGTCGTCCTTCACGCTGTAGCTGAGCGATTCGTCGGCGTATGCCGACAGATCGATCTCGCCGCGGGGACGGCGCACGCAGGGGATGCCGTAGTGCCACAGCAGGCGGTCCTCCTCGTCGGCCGTCAGCGGCTCGTCCAGATCGAATGTCGGCGCCTGCTTCGCGACGGAGCGCGAGACGGCGGCGTGCAGGGCGTGCTCGTCCCAGTCGGCGCCGCTCAGCGGCACCAGCACCTCGGCGCCCAGCAGTCCGACCCGGACGCCGACCCACACGGGCTCGTCCGTGCTGGAGTCGAGGAAGATCTGACGGATCTCCCCGATGCGGTCGTTGGACCGGTCCACCACCGTGGCACCGATCATGTGCTCGGCGTCCTGCATCGTGATCATCTCGACCTCCATGCAGAACGGTGCGTCATGCGACTGGGAGGCGTGTCAAGAGAACCTGACCCGCGCATGGGCGAATGCGCAGAAGTCGGTGGGCCGGGCCACGATCAGAGCCGGCCCGCCGCCTTCAGCGCCAGGTAGCGGTCCGCCAGGCGGGGCGGCAGGTCCTCGGGCGGCGCCGTCACGACCTGCGCGCCCAGCCGCCCGACCGCGGCCGCGACCCTGCCGGTCTCCAGAAGGGTCCGCTCCGCTGCCGCGGCCAGGTACGCGCTGTTCACGTCGGCCCGATCGGTGGTCATCTCCACCACGGCGGGGTCGGACACCGAGGCGATCACCACGGTGTGCTTCGTGGTCAGCTGCGGCAGCATCCCGAGCAGGCTCCGGGCGCTGCCCGCGCCCTCCAGCGGCGTCACGAGCACGACCAGCGCCCGCTGAGAGGTCAGTGCCCGCACCTGCGCGGGCACGCCCGCCCAGTCGGTCTCCAGCAGCTCGGGGTCGACGGGCGCCATCGCCTCCACCATCCGGTGCAGCACGTCGGACGGCGGCGCATCGTGCACGCGTCCGCGCACCCGCCGGTCCCACATCACCAGGTCCACCCGGTCGCCCGCCCGGGTCGCCAGCGCGGTCAGCAGCAGCGTGGACTCGAAAGCCGTGTCGAGGCGCGGCTCGTCCGCGATGCGGGCGGCAGCGGTGCGGCCCGTGTCGACGACCACCACGATGCGGCGGTCCCGCTCCGGACGCCACGTGCGCACCATCAGGCGGCGCCCCGCGCCGGGCAGGTCGGGGTTCCTCGCCGTGGCGCGCCAGTCGATGGAGCGCATGTCGTCGCCCCGCACGTACTCGCGCAGGGAGTCGAACTCCGTGCCCTGGCCGCGCACCTGCAGCAGGGTGCGACCGTCCAGCTCCCGCAGCCGCGCCAGGCGGGAGGGCAGGTGCCGGCGCGAGCGGAACGGCGGCAGCACGCGCACGGCGCCCGGGGCGCGCAGCGTCGCCTGCCGCGCCGCGAGACCCAGCGGGCCGAGCGACCGCACGGTCACGTGCTCGGCGGCCCGCTCGCCGCGGCGGATCGGCACCAGGACGGCCCGGAACGACCGTCGCTCGCCGCCCGGCAGGTCCAGGCGCCATCGGGTCGGCGTCGCGCCGGCGGACGGCTGCCAGGCGTCGCGCAGCAGCCCCCGCATGCGCCGGCCGCCGAGGTTCGTCACCATCAGCTCGACGTCCGCGGGTTCGCCCAGCCGGACCGCTTCCGGCAGGACCCGGTCGATGCGGATGCGCCGCGGGGAGGGCGCCACGGCCAGATCGACGCCGATCAGCAGCACGACGAGCAGCAGCCAGGCGATCAGCACGCCGACGGCCCAGGGCACGCCGAAGGCGCCGAGGGCGATCTCGGGCACCGCGCCGAGCAGCACCAGCAGCGGCACCCTGCCCGTGATCATCACGGGGCGACCCCGTGCGCGATCGCAGGACGGTCGACGGCCAGCAGGAAGGAGGAGGCGCCTCGTTCCTGCCGACCGTCACCGTTCCTGCTCACGGGCTCCGCCCCGACCGGGAGCGGAGGTCACAGCGGCACCTGCACGGTCGCCAGGATGCCGCGCAGCACCACGTCGACCGACACGCCCTCGAGCTCCGCCTCCGGCCGCAGCCGGATGCGGTGCCGCAGCACCGGCAGGGCCATGTCCTGCACGTGGTCCGGGGTCAGTGCCGGGGCGCCCTGCAGCCAGGCCCACGCGCGCGCCGCGCTCAGCAGCGCGGCGGCGCCGCGAGGGGAGACGCCCAGCTGCACCGACGGCGCCGAGCGGGTGCCGCGCACCAGGTCGACCACGTAGCCCAGCACGTCGTCGGAGGCGCGCACCTCGCGCACCGCCAGGCGTGCAGCGCGCAGCTGATCGGGCGTCAGCACCGGCCGCAGCCCCGCCGCCTGCAGATCGCGCGGATCGAAGCCGGCCGCGTGCCGCACCAGCACCTCGACCTCCTGGTCCCGCTGGGGCAGGTCCAGCACCAGCTTCATCAGGAAGCGGTCGAGCTGGGCCTCGGGCAGCGTGTAGGTGCCCTCGTACTCGACGGGGTTCTGCGTCGCCGCGACCAGGAACGGGTCGGGCCGCGCGCGCGAGACGCCGTCGCCCGTCACCTGCCGCTCCTCCATCGCCTCCAGCAGCGCGCTCTGCGTCTTCGGCGGCGTGCGGTTGATCTCGTCCGCCAGCAGCAGGTTGGTGAAGACGGGCCCCTGGCGGAAGTCGAAGCGGCCCGTGCCGGCGTCGAACACCGTCGAGCCCGTGACGTCGCCCGGCATCAGGTCCGGCGTGAACTGCACGCGCGTCGTCTCGAGGGCCAGGGAGGCGGACAGCGACCGGACCAGCAGCGTCTTCGCGACGCCGGGCACGCCCTCGAGCAGCACGTGGCCGCGCGCGAGCAGCGCCACGATCAGGCCGCTGACGGCGGCCTCCTGGCCCACCACGGCCTTGCCCACCTCGGTGCGCACCGCCGCGAGGCGCTCGCGCAGGTCGTCAGTCATGGGGTTCCCTTCGTCGGTCCGGAGCCCGGCGCGGAGGCGGCGCGGACCGCCGCCTCCAGTCGGGCGAGCTCGTCGCTGATGCGCAGCAGGTCGCGGTCGGACTGCGGCTCGTCCGTCAGCAGCAGCGCGGCCAGGCGGTCGCGGCCGGTGCCGGTGAGCCGCGCGGCGGCGACCACGACCTCGTCGACCGTGGCGCCGGCCGACAGGCCGAGCACCGGGGCCAGGCGGCCGATCGCCCCGATGCGCAGGGCGTCCGCGGCGCGCAGCCGCGCACGCCCCCGCTCGTAGAGTCGCGCGCGCCCCTCCACGGTCTCGCGCGAGCGCACGGAGACCGGCAGGCGCTCGACCACGACGGGGCCGAGCCGGCGACCCCGCCACAGCGCCGCCGTCAGCCCGGCCAGCAGCAGCAGCGCGGAGAGAGGAGTGACCCACGGGGGCGTCAGCTGCTGCAGGCTGCGCTGCCCGCCGCCGAAGTCCAGGGGGTCCGGCACGTACCAGGTGAGGGAGTCGGTGGCGCCCAGCACGTTCAGCGCCACGGCAGCGTTGCCGGACCGGCCGATGTGCTCGTTCGTGAAGGCGGCGCGGTCGGCGAGCAGCACGACGCGGGTGCCGTCCGTGCGCAGGGTGGCGACCTGACCCGCCCCGGTGGAGTCGGGGAAGCACAGCGTCGTGCCCTGGACGGAGCCGCGCAGGGAGGAGGAGACGCCCTCCAGCGACATCGAGCCCGCCCGTCGTGCGAGGCCCAGGTCGCAGCCCGGCGTCGCACTGCGCCGATCGGGGCGGCCCGCCTGCCGCACGCCGGGAGCCAGCTGCTGCAGCGCGGCGAAGGCGGGGGAGGCGACGACCAGCCGGTCGCGTCCCGTCAGCAGCGTGCGCCAGACGTCCCGCGTGACGAGCCCGGCGGAGTCGTCCACGAGCAGGGTGCCCGACGAGCGCTGCGCCGCGGCCAGCGTCGTGACGACGGTGACGTCCACGCCCTGCTGCCGCAGCACCTGCGCCAGCGCCTTGCCGCCGGCCGGGGTCGAGCCGGCGGGATCGAACGTGGCGGTGATCCGGCCGGAGGCGCTCGAGACCAACTGCACCACGACCAGCACCAGCACCACCGCGGCGACCACCAGCCAGAAGCGGGCGCGCCGGAACACCTGGCCGACGCCGGGGGAAAGGGCGGGGGAGGCGGTGGCGGTCATCCGGCCGGCACCGGGTCGAGCAGGGGGCGGGCGGCGGCGAGGCGCTCGTCCAGGGCGCGCACCGACTCGGCCTCCTGCTGGTTCGCGGGCCGGTCGTCGTAGCGGACCCCGTCGAACAGCGCTGCCGCCGCCGCCAGGGCTGCGCGCTCGTCCGGGAAGCGCCCCGCAGCGGCGCGGCTGAACGCCGTCGCCGTGGTGCCCGGGAAGACCTGCACCAGGGTGCGCTCGTCCAGCGACCTGGCCAGCGCGCGGAACCGCTCGAGCACCGCGAGACGGAGGTCACCGCGACCCATCGCCGCTTCGGCCGCCCGGCGCAGCTCGTCCGCGGTGCGGCGGTCGTCCTCCCCGAACAGCGCGGACGCCGTGCTGCGTCGGTTGATGCGGGGCAGCCCGAAGAGCAGCAGGGTGACGATCACCGCGACGACCAGCACGATCAGCGCCACGGTCAGCAGCACCGGCGGGGCGCCCGAGCGGCTCGCGTCGAAGAGCCCCGTGAACCAGTCGAGGAACCCGGAGGCGATGCGGTCGAACAGCGACGGCTGGGCCGCGGCGTACTCCTGCTTCGCCAGCTCGTCCTGCAGCAGCGTCCGCGCTCGGTCGCCGTCCGGCACCAGCGGCGCCGCGGCGGGCAGGGCGATCATCCGACGCGCTCGAACGGGTCGGCGCCGCCCTCCTCCACGAAGCGCTGCAGCTCGAGGTCCAGGCCCTCCCGGCGCATCCGGCGGTCCAGGTAGACCAGCACGACCGCCGCGACCTGGGCGACCTGGCCGATGCCCGCGACCAGCACCGCCACGATCGAGCCCGGCACCGTGCTGATCAGCAGCGGCACGACGGAGGCCTGCAGGTCGGCGGAGTCGGAGCCGGCGTTCGGGAAGAGCAGGCCGCCGATCGCGCCGCCGAGCACGCTGAACGGCAGCGTGACCAGCTGCGAGGCCGCGCTCACCATCACGATGACCAGCGCCAGCAGGCCGAAGGTGCGCCAGAACGCGCCCCGCACCAGCACCCACGACCGGCGGATCGAGGCGAAGACGCCCAGCCCCTCCAGCACGATCGTCGAGGGGACGGTGGTCAGCTTCACGGCGAAGAAGGCGTAGGCGACCACGAGCAGCAGCCCGCCGACCACCCCGGTGAGGACCGCCAGCACCACGCCGGTGTCACCCGCCTGCGCGATCGCGAACACCAGCAGCGCCAGCACGCCCAGCGCGACGATCTGCAGCACGCCGAGCAGCAGCGCCACCGCGATGAGGGGCAGCACGCGCTTGAGGGCCGCGCGCAGCGCCTGGCGGATGCCGATGCGCTCCCCGAGCGCGGCCCGGGCGACGACCGTCACGAGCATCCCCTGCAGCAGCGCGGACGTGAACACGGTGATCACGACGGCGACCAGGCTGATCGCGATGCCGCCGCCGACCACGCCCGCCAGGATCTGCGCACGATCGGTCTCGTTCGCGGCGCGCTGCACGCGGTCGATCGCGCTGAAGGCGAAGGCCGCGGCGCCGCCCAGCAGCAGGCCCGACTGCAGCAGCCCGATCAGCAGCGCGGGCACGATCGTGGCCTTGGCGTTCCAGCGGATCACGCCGAACGAGGCGCCCAGCAGCTGGCCGAAGGAGAGCGGGTGCAGCGGGATCAGTCCGCGGCGGGGAGGCCGCACGTAGCGGTTCGGCGGGGGAGCGGCGGGGGAGGGCGCGGATGCCGCCCAGTCGGGCGCGCGCTCGCCGAAGCGGGGCAGCCCGCCGTCGTCGCGCCCGTCGCCGGACGGTGAGGTCCACCCGCCTGTCCCGTCCGTCACCCGCCAATCGTTCCACGCCGCACCGACCGGCGCGCGGAGGCGGAGCCGCGCCACGGGCCCCTTCCGCGCTCGGGTATCCTGACCAGCGGTTCCGCGTTCTCCCGCGGGCGGTGCGGAGCATCATGAGCGGTCGGGTCCTCGTCGTCGACGACGACACTGCGCTGGCCGAGATGATCGGCATCGTCCTGTCGGCCGAGGGGTTCGACCCGGTCTTCTGCGAGGACGGCGCCGAGGCGATCGGCCTCTTCCGCGTCAGCCGCCCCGACCTTGTGCTGCTGGACCTGATGCTGCCGGGCCTCGACGGCGTCGAGGTCTGCCGCGCGATCCGCCGCGAGAGCGGCGTGCCGATCATCATGCTCACGGCGAAGTCCGACACCTCCGACGTCGTGACCGGGCTGGAGGCGGGCGCCGACGACTACGTGGTGAAGCCGTTCGACCCCAAGGAGCTGGTCGCGCGCATCCGCACGAGGCTGCGCCCGGCGGCGGGTGCCGGCGCCTCCCGCCTGCGCATCGGCGACCTGACCGTGGACGCCGCGGGCCACGAGGTAGTGCGGTCCGGCACCTCGATCCCGCTGACGCCGCTCGAGTTCGACCTGCTGCACACCCTGGCGTCGAAGCCGCACCAGGTGTTCACGCGCGAGATGCTGCTCGAGCAGGTGTGGGGCTACCACTACAAGGCGGACACCCGCCTGGTGAACGTGCACGTGCAGCGGTTGCGGGCGAAGGTCGAGGTCGACCCGGAGAACCCGCGGATCGTCACGACGGTCCGGGGCGTCGGCTACCGCGCCGGCGCAGCGGTCTGAGACCGTGAGCGCGGAGCGTCCGCGCACGCCGCCGATGCTGGCGGTCGCCGTGGGCGCGCGGCGGGCGCTCCGCACCCCCGGGCACCTGTGGCGGCGCTCGATGCGGGTGCGCACGATGCTGATCACGCTGCTGCTGTCGTCGATCGCGATGCTGGTCGTCGGCGTCTTCCTGTCGTACACGATCGGGCAGGGCCTGTTCGCGGACCAGCGGGACCAGGTGCTGTCGCTGTCCTCCCGCGCCGTCGTGGACGCGCAGACGAGCGTGCAGACGGTGCCGAGCTACGACGTGACCTCGCTGAGCACGGCGCGGTTCAACGCCGTCGCGCTGGCGCGCACCACCGGTCGCGCCGACGGGGTCGTCTGGATCGACAACTCCGGCGTCTACGACCTGCCCCGCGGGAGCTCGCTGCTGCCCCGCGCCGACCTGGAGCGCTCCGTCAGCCGCACCTCGGGCGGCCAGCAGTGGCAGTCCATCTCCATCGACGACGGGGGCCGGGTCGACCCCGCGATCATCACCGGCGACGTCATCTCGTTCGGCAACGGCCAGCGCGCGCAGATCTACCTGATCTACAACCTGGCCAACGTGCAGGACACCCTCGTCGTGGTCCAGCGCGCGCTGCTGGTCGGCGGGCTGACGCTGCTGGCCCTGATCGCCGCCGTCGTCTACGTCGTCGCCGGCCTGGTGACCGCACCGCTGAAGCAGGCGGCGGCGACCAGCGAGCAGCTGGCGGACGGCCGGCTGGAGCAGCGCATCCCCGAGCGCGGCGAGGACGTGGTCGCGACCCTGGCGCGCTCGTTCAACCGCATGGCCGAGAGCATGCAGCGCCAGATCACCCAGCTGGGCAACCTGTCCCGCGTGCAGCAGCGCTTCGTCTCGGACGTGTCGCACGAGCTGCGCACCCCGCTGACCACCATCCGCCTGGCCAGCGACGTGCTCTACGGCTCGCGCGACCGCTACGACGCCCCGACCGCCCGGTCGGCCGAGCTGCTGCGGACGCAGGTGCAGCGGTTCGAGGCCCTGCTGGCCGACCTGCTCGAGATCAGCCGCATCGACGCCCAGGCCGCGGACGTCGCCGAGGAGCCGACCAGCCTGGTCGACGTGGCCCGGGAGACCATCGACTCGCTGGGAGGACTGGCCGAGGAGGTCGGCTCGAGCGTGCACCTGGTGGCTCCCGGAGGGCACGCCCCGGTGGATGCGGACGCTCGGCGGATCGCCCGCATCGCCCGCAACCTGCTGGCCAACGCGCTGGAGCACGGCGAGGGGCGCCCGGTCGTCGTCACGGTCGACAGCTCCGAGGCCGCCGTCGCGCTCGGCGTGCGCGACCACGGCGTCGGCATGAGCGACGAGGAGGCCGAGCGCGTCTTCGACCGGTTCTGGCGGGCCGATCCCAGTCGCCGGCGCCGGATCGGGGGCACGGGCCTGGGGCTCGCCATCAGCCTGGAGGACGCGCAGCTGCACGGCGGCACGCTCGAGGTCTGGAGCCGCAAGGGCGACGGCGCCAACTTCGTGCTCACCCTGCCGCGCGGCGAGGGCCTCGGCGACGACCGGCCCGTGCCGCTGCATCCGGCGGACCTGCAGTCGGTCCGCTCGAGGGAGCCCGTCGGCGAGCCGGTCCCGGTGCGCTCGTGAGGCGTCGAGGCGCGCTGCCGGCGCTCGCGGTCGCGCTGCTGATCGTGCTGAGCGGCTGCGCGACGATCCCCACCAGCGGCCCCGTGGAGACCGCGCCCGCGCAGCCCGCGCAGGGCGACCCCGGCTTCGGGTTCCAGCCGGCTCCGCCGGCGGAGGGGGCGAGTCCGGAGAACATCGTGCGCGGCTTCATCCAGGCGTCCAGCGCCGGCGGCGACCTCGCGGTCGCGAAGCAGTACTTGACGTCCGGATTCGCCAGGTCGTGGCGGCACGACGAGGTGCTGGTGCACACGGCGTCGTGGACCACGACCAAGACGGCGACCGACCGCATCCGCCTCTCGATCCCCCTCGCGGCCCAGGTGGACGAGGAGGGCGTGTACACGCCGAAGGACACGGGGGAGACCCGCGACTTCGAGCTGGTCCAGGTGCGCGGGCAGTGGCGCATCTCGAACGGCCCGCGGGAGCTGGTGCTGGCGCAGTCCGCCTTCCAGCGCGTGTACAGCGCCGCCTACCTACAGTTCTTCGACCCCGGCTGGAAGCGGTTCGTGCCCGACCTGCGCTGGTTCCCGCGCGAGTCGAACCGCGTGGCCGAGACGGTCGGCGCGCTGCTGGCCGGGCAGGCTCCGGTGCTGCGCGACGTGACGCGCAACGCGTTCCCCGACTCCGTCGCGCTGGCCGCACCGGTGCGGGCCGGCGCGGGCACGATCTCGATCGATCTGAAGTCGTCGAACGGGCGCCCGGACGAGCAGTCGACCGACCGGATGCAGCAGCAGCTGCTCGCCTCCCTGGCCGGCATCGGCGCCGCGGTGGAGCTCACCGTCGACGGGCGCACGGCGCCCGAGGCCCCCGAGCTGCAGACGGAGCAGATCTCGGTGACCGACCCGGTGGGCGTGGTCGGCGGCCGCTTCGGGGTCATCACCGCCAGCGGCGCCGTCCGCGAGGACCGCGTGCTCGGACCGCGCATCGTCGCCCTCAAGCCGGCGGCGGTCACCTTCTCCGCACGACAGGACCAGGCCGCCGTCCTGTCGGGCGACGGGACGATCTCGATCGTTCGGGCGGACGCCGCCTCGCGACCGATCGACCAGCGCGAGGACCTGCTGCCCCCGACGCTCGACCAGAACGGGTACACCTGGTCGATCCCCGGCGACCAGCCGGACGGCCTGCGCGTCACCGACCGCGCGGGCAGGGACGTGCCGATCTCCGTGTCGCTGAGCGGCACGGAGGTCCTCGCGATCGAGGTGTCGCCGGACGGGACGCGCCTGCTGGTCCTGCTGGACGCGACCTCCGGCCCGGAGGCCTACGTCTACGGGATCGAGCGCGACGGCGAGGGGCGTCCGACCGGGCTCACGAGCGTCCGCTACCCCGTGTCGATCGGCAGCGACGTGACCCAGGCGATCGACGCCACCTGGGTCGACCTGTCGAGCGTCGCCGTGCTCGTGTCGGCCGGCGCGGCCGCGCAGAACGTCGTGGTCCAGCAGCTGGGCGGCGTCTCCGAGGTGCTGGGGCTGCTGTACGGGGCCAGGGAGATCATCGGGGCGACGACCAAGGACGACCTGCGCGCGCGGCAGAGCACCGGCGCGGTGGTCCATCCGGCGCAGCTGAGCGGGTGGACGCAGGAGTTCGGCGCCTCGGTGAAGGTCGACGTGCTGGCCGTGCAGCGCTGACCGCTCCTCCCCAGGGGACGGAGACGCTCGTCCCCGTCGTGGTCGTCCCGGCGCGCGGCCTGTCCCCGGCGCGGTCGCCCAGGCTGATCGGGTGAAGGAGTCCCTGCGGCGCACGGGTGCGTTCCTGCAGCAGCTGGTGCTGCCGGACGACTGCTGCGGCTGCGGCGTCGTCGGCCCGTCCCTGTGCACCGCGTGCCGCCGCGCGCTCGCTCCCGACCCGGTCGTGCGGTCGGTCGGCGGGATGCGCGTGGTCAGCGGGCTCGCCTACGAGGGCGTCGCGCAGCGGGTGGTCGTCGCCGTCAAGAACGAGGGGCGCACGGGCTGCGCGGGCCCGCTGGCGGCGGCGCTGCGGGCGGCGGTCGACGCCGCCTCCCTGCAGCAGCAGGGGCTGCTGCTGGTGCCGATGCCCTCCACCCGGCGTTCCGCGGTCGAGCGGGGCTACGACCCGGTGCGCCTGCTGCTGCGGCGCGCCCGGCTGCCGCACCGCGACGTCCTGCGGCTGGTGCGGCGGCAGGACGACCAGGTCCGGCTGGACCGGACCGCGCGGTTCGCCAACGTCGCGTCCGGCATGGCAGCGGTCCGACCGCTCGACGGCGCCCGAGTGCTGCTGGTCGACGACGTCGTCACGACCGGCGCGACCCTGGGCGAGGCCGCGCGGGCGGTGCGGGCCGGGGGAGGGACGGTCGTCGGCGCCGCGACCGCGGCAGCCACACCGCTGCGGCGGTGAGATCCGCGCACGGATGCCAAGAGTCGTGTGTGCCCCTGGTGACGTGGCGGCCGCACGCGCGTAGGTTCGCGGTACGGCGTCGACGAAGACCGCCCGGCCCCTCCCGGGCCGCCGACAGGCGACCTGCAGGGTCCGATCCGGCGGCGCGCCGCGACACGAGGGAGATCAGGATGGACATCACGCTCATCGGTCGCAACGTGGAGATCACGGACCGCTTCCGCGGTTACGCGGAGGAGAAGGCCTCCAAGGTCGAGCATCTGGCGGAGAAGGCGCTCGCGCTGGAGATCCGCCTCTGCCGCCATCACGAGACCAACGGCACCGCCGGCGACGACCGTGTGGAGATGACCCTGATCGGTCCCGGACCGGTGATCCGGGCCGAGGCAGACGGCGCCGACAAGTTCAGCGCGTACGACGCCGCGCTCGCGAAGCTGATGGAGCGCCTGCGCCGCGCCAAGGACCGCAAGAAGCTGCACCGGGGCGGCGGGAAGCGCATGGAGAGCCTGCGGGAGGCCAGCGTCGGGGAGTTCGCGTCCCACGGCGTCGTGCCCGTCGACGCCGCGGTGCTGCAGGGCGGCCGCCCGGAGGACGCGTCGGATGCGCCGTCCGACGAGGCGCAGGAGGAGCAGCGGGCGCAGAGCCCCGTGGTGATCCGCAACAAGCGGTTCCCGGCCGAGGCGCTGACGGTGGAGGAGGCCGTCGACCGGATGGAGCTGGTCGGCCACGACTTCTTCCTGTTCATCGACTCCGCGACGGGCGACGCCAGCGTCGTGTACCGCCGAGTCGGCTGGAACTACGGCGTCATCGCCCTGGACGGGGAGCGCGAGACGGCCGAGCGCGTCCTGGCCGGAGCGGGCGCCGCCTCCGCCTGATCCGCTGCAGGACTCCGCGACCGCAGTCGCGGTCCGCGTCGAAGGTTCGGCGCGGACCGCGACTGCG
>JAKONM010000033.1 GCA_022701925.1 Microbacteriaceae bacterium | reverse complement strand
TCTTGCCCTTGCCCTCATCGCCCCACTGGGCGCCGATCAGCACGACTGCAGGCATAGGGGGTCCTTCCCTCTTGAGGTCCAACCCTATCGAGCGGGCCCGACGGACGGCCCGGAGCGCCGGTGCGGGCGGCGGCGGCACGCATTCCGGTGCCGCCCGAACAAGTTGCACAACAGTGTGCAACTTCGGCGTAGCATCGGAGTCGTGACCGCCTCGACCTCCCCGCGCCCGGTGCGCAGCGACCGGGTCCGCAACCGCGCGGCGCTGCTGGACGCGGCGCGCGGCGTGCTGCGCCGCGACCCCGACGCCTCCGTGGACGCGATCGCCGCCGCCGCCGGCCTGACCCGGCGCGCCCTCTACGGCCACTTCCCCTCCCGCGAGGCGCTGGTGGGCGAGCTGGTGACGGAGGGGGCCCGCCGCGTCGCCGCCGCCGCGGCCGCCTCCCGGGACGACGACCCGGTGGTCGACATCGCCCTGGTCGGCCGGCTGGTCTGGGACGACGTGGAGGCGATCCGCGCGATGACGCTGTCGGTCGTGCGGGGCCCGCTGCGCGAGACCCTGATGGGCGACCCGCTGGCCCCCCTGCACGCGCGCCTGGTCGACGACGTCGCGCGCGCGGCCGCCGCGGGGGCCGCGCGCGAAGACCTGCCCGCCGAGACCGTGGCCCGGATGATCGAGGGCGCGGCGTTCACCGCGCTGGACGAGAGCGTGCGCACGCCGCTCACCCGCGAGGAGGGGCGCCGGCTGGTGATCCTGGCGGGGCTCGGCGCCCTGGGGCTGTCGTGGCGGCAGGCCGGCGCGGTGCTCGAGGCCCACGCCGACCGCCTGGTGCGGGACGGCGCCCGATGAGCGCCCTCGAGCTGATCGGGGTCGGCGTCGGCCCGGAGGAGACCCCCGTGCTGCCGCCGCTGAGCGCCGCCCTGGGCGCCGAGCGGCCGGCCTTCGCCGCAGCCGAGGGCGAGCGCGGACCGATGCTCGCCTCGCTGATCGCGGCCGGTCGCCTGGTGCCGGACCGCGGTGAGGTGCTGCTCGACGGCGCCGCGGACGCGCCCGCGCTGCGCCGCGCCGTCGCGCTGGTCGACACCCCCGTGGTCGCCGAGCCCGCCCCCTCCCTGCCCGTGGGCACCGTGGTCCGGGAGGAGCTGCGCTTCGCCGGACGGCGGGGGCGCCGCAGCGACGCCCTGGCGCTGCTGACGGGCCTGGGGCTCGAGCGCTGGCTGCGCTCCCCCGTCTCCGACCTGCCGCCGGCCGACCGCCTGCGGCTGCTGCTCGAGCTGGCGGCGCTGCGCAACGGCGTGCGCCTGCTGGTGCTCACCTCGCCCGAGCGGCACGGCGGGCGCGCCACCGCCTGGCGGCGCCTGGCCGACGAGTTCACCGCCCGCGGGCTGCCCGTCCTCGTGATCGGCGGCGCCGCCGTCCTCGACCCCCTGCCGGGCACCCGACCGGCGGCCCTCACCCCGGGAAGCGACCGATGACCGTCCTCACCCTGCTGCGCACCGAGCTGCGCCGCCTCACCTCCACCCGCCTGGGCGTGCTGGCCTTCGTCGCCCTCATGGCCGTGCCGCTGCTCTACGGCGGCATCTACCTGTGGGGCAACCTGGACCCGTACGGGCGCTTCTCGAACGTGCCCGCCGGCGTCGTCGTGGCCGACACCGGCTCCACGGACGACGGCGCCGCGGTGAACCGCGGCCGCGCCGCCGCCGACGCCCTGGTGCGCGACGGCTCGTTCGACTGGCGCGAGCTGACCGCGGCCCAGGCTCGGGACGAGCTGGCGACCGGCGGCGTCGACTTCGTGCTGACCTTCCCCGCCGGCTTCTCGGAGGACCTGGCGTCGGTCGCGGGCTCGGACCCGTCGAAGGCGCGCATCGTGCTGTCGACCAACGACGCGAACAGCTACCTCTCCTCCACCATCGCGAAGAGCGTCGCCACCCAGGTGCGCGACACGGTCGCGTCCCAGGTGGGGCGCACCGCGGCGGAGCGGTTCCTGGTGTCGCTGTCGACCATCCGCTCCGACCTGGCCGACGCCTCCTCCGGCGCCGGCGACCTGCAGGACGGGGCCGAGGCCGCGGCGAGCGGCGCCGACAGGCTGGCGAGCGGCGCGAGCGGGCTGGCGTCGGGGGCGTCGTCCGCCGCCGCGGGCGCGCGGTCGGCCGCGACGGGCGCGGCGACGCTGGCGAGGGGCGCCGCGAGCGCCGCGGACGGCGCCGCTCGGCTGCGGTCGGGGGCGGGGCAGGTGGCCTCCGGCGCCGGCTCGCTGTCCTCCGGGCTCGACGCCCTGGCGTCCCGCTCGAGCGCCCTGCCCGCGGGCGCCACGCGGGTCGCCTCCGGCGCCGAGCAGGTGGCGTCGGGCGACCGGGCGCTGGCGGCGGCGCTGCGGCAGGCGGCCGGTTCGACCGCGACGGCCGACGCGCTCGCCCGGCGGCTGGCCGCGGACGGGCTCTCCCCGGCGCAGATCCAGCAGGCGGTGGCGGTGCTCGCCCCGTCGCGCGACGCGCTGGCGCAGGCGGCCTCGAAGGCCGACGCGCTCGCCGCCGGGGCCTCCAACGTGGCGAGCGGCGCGCGCGAGGTGGCCGGCGGCGCCTCCTCCGTCTCCTCCGCCGCGTCGAAGGCGGCCGCGGGCGCGGACCGGGTCGCCGACGGGGCGCGGTCGCTGCGCTCCGGCGCCCGCGACCTGGCGTCGGGCACGGAGCGGCTCGCCTCCGGTGCGGCGTCGCTGCGGTCCGGCACCGCCTCGCTCGCCTCGGGCGCCGCGCGGCTCGCCTCCGGCGCGTCGAGCGTCTCGGACGGCAGCGCCTCGCTCGCCAGCGGGACGGAGCGGCTGGCCTCGGGCGCCGAGTCGCTGCACGCCGGGCTGGCGAAGGGCGTCAGCGCGATCCCCGCGACCACCGCCGCGCAGCGCACCGCCCAGGCCGCGGCGCTCAGCGACCCGGTGACGGTCTCGACCCGCAACGCTGCCAGGGCGGGCACCTACGGCGCCGGCCTGGCGCCGCTGTTCCTCAGCCTGGCCGCCTGGATCGGCTCGTACGCGCTGTTCCTGATCCTGCGACCGCTCTCCCGCCGCGCGATCACCGCCGTGCGGCAGCCGGTGCGCATCGCGCTGGCCGGCTGGCTGACGCCCGCCCTGCTGGGGGCCGTCCAGATGCTGGCGCTGTTCCTGATCGCGACCGGGCCGCTGGGCATCCGCGTCGTGCACCCCGTGCTCACGATCGGCGTGCTGCTGCTGACGGCCGGCGCCTTCGCGGCGATCCTGCTGCTGCTGAACGCGGCGCTCGGCAGCGTGGGGCAGTTCCTCGGGCTGATCCTGATGCTGGTGCAGCTGGTGACCGCGGGCGGCACCTTCCCCTGGCAGACGCTGCCGGGGCCGCTGGCCGCGCTGCACCACGCGCTGCCCATGACCTACGCCGTGGACGCGCTGCGGCAGGTGATGTACGGCGGCGACCTGTCGCTGGCGGCGGTCGACGCGGGCGTGCTGGCCACGTGGCTGGTCGTCGCGGTGGCCCTGACCGCGGCCATCGCGGCCCGCATGACGCGGCACCGCACGCTGCGCGACCTGCAGCCCAGCCTGCTGGGCGGCTGACCGGAGTCAGGCGTCGGGCCGGTCCTCCAGCGCCTCCACCAGGCTGCCCTGCAGCCAGGTCAGCCAGCCGTAGATCACGGCCTGCGGCCCGTGCGAGGCCTGCAGCGACTCGAACCCGACGCGCTCCGCCAGCGCCAGCCGCAGGTCGCCCAGCGCCTTCAGCCAGACGACCGCCTCGTCGTCGTCCAGGCGCACCCGCCCGTCCGGGGCCGCCTCCAGGTCCGCCACCAGCCGTCGCGCGCCCTCGGCCTTGCCGCCCGCCAGCCGCTCCCGGGTGGCGGAGGCGAACTCGGCGGAGGCGTCCGGATCGTCCGGCGCGGCGACCGGCAGCAGCCGCAGGAGCACCGGGTCCTCGTAGGAGTCCAGCTCGCCCGCCTGGTCGAGCGTCTCGGCCAGGCCGCCCGCCAGGTTCGCGATCATCTTGCGCTCGGACCGCGTGAAGCGTCGGTGGATCGCCCCGTCGCGACGGGTGAACTCGCCCAGCACCTTCACGTCAGCCCGCCTGCTGCATCGTGGCCTGCAGGCCGTAGCCGTGCATCGCCTCCAGGTGCCGCTCGACCTCCTCGCGGCTGCCGCTCGCGACGGCGGCCTTGCCCTCCGTGTGCACCTGCAGCATCAGGTGCTCCGCCTTGCTGCGCGGGAAGCCGAAGTAGCTGGTGAAGACGAAGGTGACGTAGGTCATCAGGTTCACGGGGTCGTCCCACACCAGCAGCGTCCAGGGCTCGCCGAGTCGCAGGTCCTCGTCGAGGCGGATCTCCTCGAGCACGTCGGTCACCCCTCCAGGGTCGCACGGGGCGGCCGCGGCGCACTCCCCGGTGCGCTCCGCGCTCCCCGCGACGTACTCCCTGCGGCGTACGCGCTGCGACGGGCCCGTGACTACGGTCGGACGGTGCACCGGGACGGGAGGGGCCGCCGCGGGCCGCGGCTGGGCGTGCTGCTGCCGCTGGCCGCCGTGCCGCAGACGGGGCTCGCGGTCGCCGGGGTGCTGCGGGCGGTGCCGCCCGACCGTGCCGGCGTGCGGCTGGAGGCGGTGCAGGCGCTGCCGTACGGACTGCTCGGCGCGGCGACCGTGGTCGCGGTGCTGCTGCTGCGCCGCCGCCCCGGGCCCGCGGTCGTCGCGGCCGGCGCGCTCGAGCTGGTCGCCGCGCTGCTGGTGCCGGTGCCGCCGCTGGCGCTGCTGCCGCTGGCCGTCGTCGTCGCCTGGTCGGTGTCGCGCGACGCGCGCTGGTGGGCGGCGGGCACCGTCGCGGCGATGATCGCGGTGCCGCTGACCCTGCTGTTCAGCGGCGCCGAGGCGGTCGGGGCCGGTCGCTCCCTCGGCACGATGATGCTGCTGGTGCTGGCCTTCGGCGCCGGCGCCTTCCGCCGCGCCCGGCGCCAGCGCGCGGAGGAGGAGGCCCGCCGTGCCGCGGACGCCCAGCGCATCGCCGTCGAGCAGGAGCGCGTGCGCATCGCCCGAGAGCTGCACGACGTGCTGGCGCACAGCCTCTCCTCCATCTCGGTGCAGGCCGGGGTGGGGCTGCACCTGGCCGCCGACCGCCCGGAGGCGGCCGTAGAGGCGCTGACGGCGGTGCGCGACGTCAGCCGTTCGGCGCTCGACGAGGTGCGCGGCGTGCTGGGCCTGCTGCGCGGCGACGAGCGGGCGCCGACCGCGCCGGAGCCGGGGCTGGCCGCGCTGCCCGCGCTGCTGCAGCAGGTGCGCGAGTCGGGCGCCCGGGTCGAGGTGGTCGACCGGCTCCCCGGCGCCCTGCCGCGGACGGTGCAGCTGGCGGTCTACCGGATCGTGCAGGAGTCGCTGACGAACGCCCGCCGGCACGCGCCGGGCGCCGCGATCGCGGTCGAGCTGGCGGCGGAGGGGCGCGCGGCCGTGGTGCGCGTGCGCGACCGGCGGCCCGGCGGTCGGCCCGCCGCCGTGCATGCCGGCAACGGCATGACCGGCATGCGGGAGCGCGCGGCGCAGCTGGGTGGCACGCTCGAGGCCGTGGTGCACGACGACGGGCTCGAGGTGGTGGCGCGGCTGCCCCTGCCCGCCGGGACGGCGCCCGCGTGACCGGGCCGGTGCGGGTGCTGCTGGCCGACGACCAGGCGCTGGTGCGGGCCGGCTTCCGCGCCCTGCTCGACGCCCAGCCCGGCATCGAGGTGGTCGGCGAGGCCGCCACGGGCCGTGAGGCGGTGGACGCCGCGCGGCGCACCCGGCCCGACGTGCTGCTGATGGACATCCGGATGCCCGACGGCGACGGGCTGTGGGCCACCGCGCAGATCGTGGGCACGGCCGGGCTGGAGCACTGCCACGTCGTGGTCGTCACGACCTTCGAGCTGGACGAGTACGTCGCCGAGGCCGTGCGCGCCGGCGCCAGCGGGTTCCTGGTGAAGGACACCGAGCCGGCCGAGCTGATCCGCGCCGTGCGCGTCGCAGCCGCCGGGGACGCGCTGCTGAGCCCCGGACCGACCCGGCGCCTGCTGGAGCGGGTGGCGCGGGGCCTGCGCCGGGCCCCCGCCTCCGACCGGCTGTCCCCCCTGACGGAGCGGGAGCGGGAGGTGCTGACGCTGGTCGGGCAGGGCCTGACCAACGACGAGATCGCGGCGCGGCTGTTCCTCAGCCCCCTCACCGCGAAGACCCACGTGTCGCGCGTCATGGGGAAGCTGGACGCCCGCGACCGGGTGCAGCTGGTGGTCACCGCCTACGAGACCGGCCTGGTCTCCCCCGGCTGGCAGGGCTGACGCGTTCCCGAGGCACTCCCCGGGGAGCAGGCGAGCTGACTCCCGCGGGCGGACGCGCCGGCAGGGCGATCGGCGGAGCCTTGCTGCACGGCCCGATCGGGTCGCACCCCGCTCCTTCCGGAGGCATCATGCTCACACCGCTCACCGCTCTCGCCGCCACGCCCTGGGCGTACGGCCCCGGCCCCGGCCCCTTCTTCCTGCTCGTCCCGCTGTTCTGGCTCGCCGTGATCGTCGTGCTGGCGCTGCTGTTCCGGCGCGGTGCGCGACGCCGCTGGGCGGAGTACGGCGGTCCGGCCGCCGGCCCCCACCGCTCCCCCGAGGCGACGCTGTCGGAGCGGTTCGCCACGGGTCAGATCGACGAGGTCGAGTACCGCTCGCGCCTCGAGGTGCTGCGCGCCAACCGTCCGACGAAGCGCTGACCCGCGGCGCCCGGTCCGGGGCCCTGCTCGACCAGGACCCCGGACCCGCGCGCGGCGCTCAGCGCGCCCAGCGGCGCACCCACTCGTGCATGACGATCGCCGCGGCGGCGGAGGCGTTGATCGAGCGGGTGGAGCCGTACTGCGGGATCTCGACCACCGCGTCGGCGCCCGCGAGCGCCTCCGCCGACAGGCCCGGCCCCTCCTGCCCGAACAGCAGCACGCAGCGCTCGGGCAGGTCGTACGCCGTGATCGGCACGGAGGCCGGCACGTTGTCGACCGCCACGACCGGCAGCCCGCGCCCCCGTGCCCACTGCAGCAGCCCCGCGACGTCGTCGTGGTGCAGCACGTGCTGGTAGCGGTCGGTCACCATCGCACCCCGCTTGTTCCAGCGCCGCCGGCCCACGATGTGCACCGTCGCGGCGGCGAAGGCGTTCGCCGTGCGCACGATCGACCCGATGTTCAGGTCGTGCTGCCAGTTCTCGATCGCGACCGAGAACGGGTGCCGCCGGGCGTCGAGGTCGGCGACGATCGCCTCCATCCGCCAGTAGCGGTAGGCGTCCACGACGTTGCGGGAGTCCCCCTGCCGCAGCAGCTCGGGGTCCCACTGCTCGCCCTCCGGCCACTCCCCCCGCCAGGGGCCGACGCCGACCGGCGGGCGCTCCTCGATCGGCGCGGCGGCCACCGCGCCCCCGGGAGCGCCCCGTGGCGTCGGTGGCTGCTCCGGCGGGGGCGGCGCCACCACGTACCCCTGCCGCAGGTCCCCGTAGACGACGAGCGAGCCGTCGCGCCGCGCCCACCGCCACGCCAGGTGGGCGCAGAACACGGCGTCGACCTCGTCCTCGAGCCGGTCCAGGTCGACCAGCCGGGTCGCTGCGGCCAGGCGCTCGCGCACCGAGGCCCAGGCCGCGCTCCGCGGCAGGTCGAGGGCGGGCAGCGTCTCGATCAGGCCGACCAGGCGCTCGAAGCCGGCCCGCCGGTCGGCGAAGGAGCCCTTCTTGTAGGGCACGACGCGGCCCAGACCGAAGAGCCCGACCATGCCGGGATGCGGGTACACCTCCAGGCAGACGGGCCGCTGCTCGGTGCCGGTGTGGTCCGGGTCGACGCTCCAGCCGCGGGACTCGGCCAGCTGCATGCCGCGCGGGGGATCCATCCACGGGCGCGACCGGTTCGTCGGGTGGGCGCCCGCGTCGTAGCGCGCGTACACGAGCCCGATCAGCCGCTCCGCCTCCCGCCGCCCGGTCGCGTTCGGCACCACGAGCGGCGCGTCCACCGCCACCACCACGGCCGGGCCGTGCGCGTCGAGCCAGCCGGCGATCTCGGCGTCGGTGCGCACGCTCGCCGAGTCGAGCAGGCGGCCGTCGTCGTCCACCGCCGCCAGCCCGGTGCGGCCGTTCGCCCCCCAGGCCAGGTCGATGCCGATGTGCACGGCTGCAGGCTAGGCGGCCGGGCGCCGCAGTCCGCCGCGGGCGTCCAGCGGGCGGCAGGACACTGGCGCCATGACGCGGCGGATGCAGGTGGTGCAGGCGACGGAGGCGGGCGGGCCGGAGGTGCTGCGGGCCGCCGAGCAGGACGTGCCGGAGCCCGGGGAGGGCGAGCTGCTGGTCGAGCTGGCCGGCGTCGGCGTGAACTTCGTCGACGTCTACCGGCGCACCGGCGCCTACCCGGTCGACTTCCCGCACGTGCCCGGCACCGAGGGGGCGGGCCGGGTGGCGGCCGTCGGACCCGGGGTGGAGGGCTTCCGGGTCGGGGACGCCGTCGCGACCGCCGAGGGCCGCCGCACCTACGCCGCCGCCGCGATCGTCCCCGCGACCGCCGCCGCCCACGTGCCCCCGGGCGTCGACCCGGAGGTCGCGGCCGCGCTGCCGCTGCAGGGCCTGACGGCGCACTACCTGGTCACCTCGGTGCACGCGGTGGCGGACGGCACGACCGTGCTGGTGCACGCGGGTGCCGGCGGCGTCGGGCTGCTGCTGATCCAGCTGGCGAAGGCGCGCGGCGCCACCGTGCTGACCACGGTCGGCGGCGCGGAGAAGGCCGAGCTGGCGCGGGGCGCGGGCGCCGACGTCGTGCTGGACTACGAGGGCTTCGCCGATCGGGTGCGCGAGCACACCGGCGGCCACGGGGTCGACGTGGTCTACGACGGGGTGGGCGCGACGACCGTCGAGGGATCGCTGGCGTCGCTGCGCGTCCGCGGCCTGCTGGCGCTGTTCGGCGCCGCGAGCGGTCCCGTGCCGCCGATCGACCCGGCGGCGCTGATGCGCGGCGGCAGCCTGGTGCTGACCCGCCCGACGATGGGCGACTTCCTGCGCAGCCCCGAGGAGCGGGCGTGGCGCTACCGCGAGCTGTTCGACGCGGTCACGGCGGGCGAGCTCGACGTGCGCATCGGCTCGCGCTTCCCGCTGGCCGAGGCCGCGGAGGCGCACCGCGCCCTGGAGGGCCGCCGCACCACCGGCAAGGTGCTGCTGATGCCCTGACTCCGGGAGGCGCCGCTACTGCACGGCGGAGGTCAGGCGCGCCAGGTTGTCGACCACCGCGTGGAACCGTCCGCGGCCGTGCCACGCCTCGAGCGTCAGCTCGGTCGAGTTCGCGCGGTACTCGTCCTCCACGGCCCGCAGCTCGTCCGTGAAGGCGCGGCCCGCGACCAGCATCATGACCTCAAGGTCCAGCTGGAACGCGCGGATGTCCATGTTCGAGGAGCCGACCAGGGCCACCGTCTCGTCCACCGAGACGTGCTTGGCGTGCAGGACCGTCGGCGCGGCGTACTGGTAGATGCGCACGCCCCCCTGCAGCAGGTCCTCGTAGTAGGAGTGCTGCGCGTGGTAGACGAAGAACTGGTCGCCGATCTCGCTGACGAAGAGCTCGACCTCCACGCCCCGCCGCGCCGCGGTGAGCAGGGCGCCCAGCAGCGACTCGTCCGGCACGAAGTACGGGCTGGTGATCGACAGCCGCCGCTCCGCCGCGTAGATCAGGCTGTTGAAGAGCGCCAGGTTGTTCTCGGCCTCGAACGCCGGCCCCGAGGGCACGATCTGCGCCAGCAGCGTGCGGGCGTCGCCGTCGTCCACGACCGCCTCGACGGAGGTGGCCGGCGGCAGCTCGTCGGTCTCGCTGAACCAGTCGGTGACGAAGATCGCCTCCACCTCCTGCACGACCGGGCCGCGCACCTCCGCCATCAGGTCGCGCCAGCGCAGGTGACGGCGCCGGTTCTTGCGGGTCTGGTAGCCCGGGTCGATCATGTTCAGCGACCCGATGAAGGCGATGTCGCCGTCGACGACCACCAGCTTGCGGTGGTTGCGCAGGTCGGGCCGCTGGTAGCGGCCCCGCCACGGCTGCACGGGCAGCATCAGCCGCCACTCGACGCCGGCCGCGGTCAGGCGCTTCAGGCCCTTCCTGAAGCCGGGGTACTTGGTCGACCCCAGGTGGTCCACCAGCACCCGCACCTCGACGCCCCGCTGCACGGCCCGCTCGAGCGCTGCGTAGAAGGGCTCGGTCGAGCCGTCGAGCGCCAGGATGTAGAACTCGACGTGCGCGTACCGCGTCGCGCGGTCGACCGCCGCGACGATGGCCGTCAGCTGCTCGTCGAAGTGGGGCAGCAGGTGCGACACGTTGCCGTCGACCAGCGGCATCGCGCCGGTGCTGCGGTTCAGGCGGGCGATCGGCGGCAGCCAGGGCGGCGCGTCGAGCGTCGCGTCCGCGTGGTCCACGGTGCGGGCCCGCTCCTCGATCCGCTCGTCCATCGTCCGCTGCTTGTCGCGGCGGGCCTGCGGCAGCTTCGGCGACCCGATCAGCGAGAACAGCAGCAGCCCCAGCAGGGGCAGCACGACGATCAGCAGGATCCACGCCAGGGCGCTGGAAGGACGGCGGCCGCGCGGCGCCAGCAGCAGGGCGGCCACCAGCAGGGCGACCTCCAGCAGCACCAGCGCGCCGGCCGGGAGCACGTTCGCCAGCCAGTTCACCATGAGGCGAGTCTTCCGCACCGGCCCGGCAGGCCCCTGGCGCCTACCCTCTGCCCATGGCGGCCGGAGGACGACTGGCGGGGATCGACGTGGCGCGGGGCGTCGCGATCCTTGGCATGCTGTGGGCCCACTTCGCGCCGGACGGCACCCGCGACGGGCTGGCCGACGGGCGCTCCTCCGTGCTCTTCGCCGTGCTGGCCGGGGTGTCGCTGGGCCTGCTGACCGGGGGCGCGAACCCGCCGCTGCCGCCCGAGCGGATGCGCGCGGCGGTGTCCGTCGCGCTGCGCGGCTTCTGGCTGATCGTGCTGGGTCGCGGGCTGTGGGTCCTCGGCACGCCGATCGCGGTGATCCTCGACTACTACGGGGTGCTGTTCCTGGTGCTGCTGCCCGTGCTCTTCGCGCCCCGACGGGTGCTGGCCCTCGTCGTCGCAGCCGCCGCGACCCTGGGCGCGCTGGTCGTGCAGACCGTCGGGGAGGACCTGAACGGCGCGTTCGCCCCCGCCTCCCCGCTGCAGTGGCCCGGCCACTGGTTCGTCACGGGCTTCTACCCCGACCTGGTCTGGGCCGCCTACGCGGCCGTCGGCCTGCTGGTGGCGCGCAGCGACCTGGGCAGCCGGGCGACGCAGCTGCGGATGGTCGCCGGCGGCGTGCTGGCGAGCGCGGTCGGCTACGGCGGGGCCGCCGGGTTCGGGCAGGACGCGGCGGCGCACTCGAACACGACCTGGGAGGTGCTGGGCAGCGGCGGCGTCGCGGTCGCGCTGATCGGGGTGCTGCTGATCGCGTGCACGGCGCCGCAGATCGCGCGCGCGCTCTCGCCGATCGGCGCCACCGGCTCCATGCCGCTGACCGTCTACACGGGGCAGCTGCTGGTGCTGGCGGTCTTCCTGGTCGTCACCGGCGGCGCGATCGGCATCGAGCACTGGTGGCTGCTCGGCGGCATCGCGCTGGCCTCCGTGGTGTTCGCCGTGCTGTGGCGGCGGTTCGTCGGCCGGGGCCCCATGGAGCAGCTGATGGCCACCCTCACCGACGTGCGGCGCAAGCCGCCCGCCGGCCTGCCCCGCGAGCAGGCGCGGCCCGTACGCTGACGGCCGTGACGGGCCGCGACGAGATCGAGTGCTGGCTGACCGACATGGACGGCGTGCTCGTCCATGAGAACCAGGCGATCCCCGGCGCCTCCGAGCTGATCCAGCAGTGGACCGACCAGGGCAAGCCGTTCCTGGTGCTGACGAACAACTCGATCTTCACGCCGCGCGACCTGGCCGCGCGGCTGCGCGCCTCCGGGCTGTCGGTGCCGGAGGAGGCGATCTGGACCTCGGCGCTCGCCACCGCGGACTTCCTGGCGTCGCAGATCCCGGGCGGCAGCGCCTTCGTGATCGGCGAGGCCGGGGTGACGACCGCGCTGCACGAGGCGGGCTACATCCTCACCGACACCGCGCCCGACTACGTCGTCGTCGGCGAGACCCGCAACTACTCCTTCGAGGCGATCACGAAGGCGATCCGCCTGATCGGCGCGGGCGCCCGCTTCATCGTGACCAACCCGGACGCGACCGGCCCGTCGAACGAGGGGCCGCTGCCCGCGACCGGCGCGGTCGCCGCGCTGATCGAGCGGGCCACCGGCCGCACGCCCTACGTGGTGGGCAAGCCGAACCCGATGATGTTCCGCAGCGCGATGAACCGCATCGGCGCCCACAGCGAGAGCACCGGCATGATCGGCGACCGCATGGACACCGACATCGTCGCCGGCATCGAGGCGGGCCTGCACACCATCCTCGTCATGACCGGCATCAGCGACCGCGCCGAGATCGACCGCTACCCCTTCCGGCCCGACGAGATCATCCCCTCCGTCGCGGACCTGCTGGAGTCGGACCCGGTGCTCTCCCCCGGCCCGGAGGACTGACCGCCGCGCCCGGCGGCTCGGGCTCGGGCTCTCGGCAGACCCTCCGGTGGGAAACCGACAGCAGGACAGGCCGTCTCGTCCTGCCGTCGGCGTCCTGTCCGCCAGCGGGCCCGTCCTGTCCTGCTGACGGGCTCAGTCGAGGACGCGGATGCGGCCCACCTGGGTGCCGCCGCCGTGCAGCTGCAGCGACTCGTCGTCCAGGTACGCCTCCGCAGCATCGCCGTCGACCGCGCCCTGCTGCGCGAGCAGCCGCACCGCCACGGCCGCACCGGCCCGCGGCGAGCCGTCCAGCACCTTGACCGCCACCGCGGTGCCGTCCGGCGCGACCGCGCACCAGACGCCCTCCGCGCCGGCCTTCGCGACGACGCCCAGGTCGGCGACCGCGCGGGTGGTGCCCGCGTACTCGCTGAGCCCCTCGATCAGCACCGGGTTGGCGCGGATGGCGGCGCCCAGCGCCCGCTCCTCCGCGAACAGGGAGGCGTACCCGCGGGCGAGGGCGACGACCGGCACCGCCCACACCGGGCCGCCGCAGCCGTCGACGCCCGGATGGGCGGGCTCGGCGCCGGAGTGCCCGTGCAGCACCTCGCGCGCCATCGCGTGCACCGGGCTCGCCGGATCCAGGTAGTCCTCGGGTCCGAGGCCCAGGGCGATCGCGGCCCCCAGCATCCCCGCGTGGTTGCCCGAGCAGTTCATCGCGATGCGGCTCGCGCCCCGCCCCTGCCGCACCAGCTCCGCCGACGCCGTCGGGCTGGAGGGCCACGCCGGCGGCGTGCGCAGGTCGTCCTCCGCAGCACCGACCGAGGCGAGCGCGTGCCGCACCGCGTCGACGTGCTGGGCGGAGCCGTCGTGGCTGGAGGTGACGATCACCAGGTCCTGCTCGTCCAGCACCGCTCCCGCGCGCAGCGCGGCGACCGTCTGGAACGGCTTCAGCGCGCTGCGCGGGTAGATCAGCGCCTCCACGTCGCCGCGGCCGGCCAGCAGCGAGCCGTCGGGCGCGACCACCGCGGCGGCGCCCAGGTGCTGCGACTCCGGGAAGCCGCTGCGCTCGACCACGGCCAGCGGCACCGAGCCCGTGGCGGACAGCGGGCCGCTCATGCCGGTACCCGCATGCGCTCGGCGGCCCCGCTCACGCCAGGCCCAGGTCGGCCAGGTCGAGCGCCGCCAGGTAGGTGAACCCCGCGCCCTCGATCACCTCGCGCGCCCCGGTGCTGCGGTCCACGACCACGGCGACCGCGGCGATCTCGGCACCCGCCTTCTGCAGCGCCTCGATCGCCCTCAGCGGCGAGCCGCCGGTCGTGCTGGTGTCCTCCACCACGACCACCCGCCTGCCCGCCACGTCCGGCCCCTCGACCTGCCGGCCCCGGCCGTGGTCCTTCGGCTCCTTGCGCACGACGAACGCGTCGATCGCGGTGCCGCTCGCCGCGCCCGCGTGCAGGATCGACGTGGCGATGGGGTCGGCGCCCATCGTCAGGCCGCCGACCGCGGCCACGTCCGGCACGTCGGCGATCAGGTCCAGCATCACCCGGCCGATCAGCGGGGCGACCCGGTGGTCCAGGCTGACCCGGCGCAGGTCGACGTAGAACGACGCCTTCTTGCCGCTGGTCAGGGTGAAGTCGCCGTGGAAGACGGCGTCGGCCCTGATGTGCTCGATCAGCTGGTCGCGTGCGGAAGCCACGGTGCCCCATCGTAGGGAGGCTTCGCGGATCCGCAGATCTCGAGCGACACGCCGCCTCCCGGCCCTCCGCTCGCGGCGCGTCGCTTCGGATCTGCGGATCCGCGCACGAAGTGCGGATCCGCGCGGCGGCCGGTCAGGCGGGCTGTGCGCGGAGCGCGTCGGCGAAGGCGCGGACCGCGGGGCGGGCCTCCGGGATCGGCAGCAGCGGGTAGTTGTGCAGGAGCCCCTCGCCGACCAGCAGCCGCACCGGGTGGGGGGAGGCCTGCCGCAGCCGCAGCGCGTCGCGGTGCAGCACGTCGCGCGTGCCGCTGGCGACCACGGCGGGTCCGATGCCCTCCAGGTCGTGCAGCAGCGGGCTGATGAAGGGGTGGTCCACGGGCAGGTCGCCCCGCCACAGGTCCGCGGTGCGCCGCAGCCCCGGCACGGCGAGCCACGGGTCGCGCCGGTCCGTCCACGGCCGCTGCAGCGTCGCGTCGAGCCACGGCGCCGAGAGCAGCAGGGGCGGCCGCAGCCCGTCCTCGCGCAGCAGCAGCGCCGCGGCGAGCGCGATGCCGCCGCCTGCCGAGTCGCCCAGCAGCGCCACCGGTCCCCCGACGCGGCGGACGAGGTCGGCGACCCACGGCACGGCGATCGCGGCGACGCCCTCCGGCGCCGTGCGGTACAGCGGCACGACCACCTCGCGACCGGTCGAGACGGCGAG
>JAKONM010000004.1 GCA_022701925.1 Microbacteriaceae bacterium | reverse complement strand
CGCCGAGGTGCAGCTCCACGTCCGCCCGCACGGGCCACGGGTGCGGGTTGAACACGACCACGGGCTGCGTCGCAGCATCGAGCGGGATCCCGATGCGGCTCGCCAGCACGTTCTGCGACCGCGCGGTGATCCGCTTCGCGATCGCGGTCGCCTCCCCCAGCTGGTCGCGCGCGTCGTCGTAGCCGGCGGCGATGGCGGTGCCCGGCAGCACGTCGTGGAACTGGTTCAGCAGCACCTGCCGCCACGCGTGCGCCAGCTCCTCCCGCGGCGCCGCCGGACCGTTCGTGAGCCCCGCCACCGCCGCCCAGCGCTCCGCCACCAGCACCGCCGACTCGGCGCGGCGCATCCAGATCTTCACCTGCGAGTGGGCGGAGTAGCAGCCCGGCGCGTGGTGCTGCAGGTCGCCGCGCACCTCGGGCAGCGCCGCCAGGCCGTCGTCCCCGACGACCTCGGCGAAGTACGCGGGCGGCGACGACAGGCGCAGCTCGCCGAAGCTGCCCATCGCGTCGAACCGGTGCACCGTCTCGATCTCGGCCTTCGTCGGCCCGCCGCCGTGGTCCCCCACGCCGAAGAAGACCATCAGGTCCTCGTCGCCCGGCGGCAGCTCGGCGATCGCCTTCTCCAGGTGCCGGTCCACGCTGGTCCAGGCGGTCTGGTACTCGAACGGGATGCGGTGGGCGGCGACCGCGCTGCCGTCCGGCGCGACCCAGCGGAAGAGGCTCGCCGGCAGGTCCATCTCGTGGGCCATCGGGCGCAGGAACGAGTAGGAGCCCATCCGCTGCCCGCGCAGGATCTGCGGGATCGTGCCCGCGTGCCCGAACGGGTCGGCGTTCATGCCGGCGGTCGCCGGCCTGCCGAAGCGCGACGCGAGGAAGCGCTGGCCGTGCAGCCCCTGCCGGGCCAGGGACTCCCCCGACGGGATGTTGCAGTCCGGCTCCACCCACCAGCCGCCCGTGTTCACCCAGCGGCCCTCGTGCACCCGGGCCCGGATGCGCTCGAACAGCGCGGGGTCCTGCTCCTCGACCCACGCCAGCAGCACGACCTGGTCGCAGGTGAAGACGAAGTCGTCGTACTCGTCCATGCGGTCGAGCACGGAGGCGAAGGTCGCGCGCGCCTCCTGGTACGCCTCCTGCCAGGGCCACAGCCACACCAGGTCCAGGTGGGAGTTGCCGACCAGGTGCACCCTGCGGCGCGGGGAGGCGGGCGGACGCTGCTCGGTCATGCGGTCTCCTCCTGCTGCAGGGCCCACGCGCCGGCGCCGACCGCGCAGACGGCGGGTCCGAGCGCGGCCGGCACGACCCGCACGATGCGCGCGATCGGCGCCATCGCCTGCTGCGCCACCGCGTGCCGCACCGGGTCGAGCAGGCGGTCCCCCGCCCTGGTCAGTCCGCCGCCCAGCACCACCGTCTCGGGCTCCAGCACGTTCACCAGGCTGACGACGGCGCTGCGCAGGGCGTCGACCGCGTCGTCCCAGACCTCCCGCGCCAGGTCGTCGACGGGCGCCAGGCGCGCGACGTCCTCAGCGGTCGCGTCCGCCGTCAGCGCGCTGGTGCGGCCGGCCGCCAGGGCCTCCCGCACGCGGGCGGCCTGCCGGGTGCCGGCCACGTAGGCCTCCGCGCAGCCGGAGCGGCCGCAGAGGCACCGACGCCCCCCGTGCCGCACCGTGACGTGCCCGAGCTCGCCGCCGTTGCCCGAGGCGCCCGTCAGCAGGCGGCCGTCCACGACCGCGCCGCCGCCCATGCCGCTCGACAGCGTCAGGTACACCGACGAGCCGCTGCCCCGGGCCGCGCCGAAGCGGTGCTCGGCCCAGGCGCCCGCCGAGGCGTCGTTCAGCAGGTGCGCCGATCGGCCGAACCGCTGCGCCGCCAGGTCCGTGATCGGCACGCGGTCCCAGCCCGGCAGGTGCAGCGGGCCGAGCAGCAGGCCCGCCCGCGGGTCGAGCGGACCGCCGCACGAGACCCCGACGACGTCGACCGGCCCCTGCTCCTCCACCACCGCGTCCGCCAGGTCGAACAGCCGGGCGACCACCCGGATCGGCCCCTCGTCGCGGAGCGTCGGCACCGTGCGCCACCCGCGGGCCTCCCCGTCGGACCCGATCACCGCGACGCCCAGCTTCGTGGCCCCGATGTCCAGGGCGAGCGCACGACGCATGCCCGCAGCCTGACGGTGCGCGCCTGGACGGCGGCCCGGCGCCGGTGCGGGTCAGCCGACGGTCAGCAGCAGGTCGACCTCGTCGCCGACCTCCACGTGCTCCGCGGTGCGGAGGGCGGTCTTCAACGGCACGACGTAGCCGCCGTCCTTCGGCCAGAGCGACGTCGTGATCGACGTGCGGCCCACGCGGACGGTGGCCGGGATCATCCCCCAGCCGTAGGTGAGGACCGGGGCGAGGTCGGCGATCCGCTCCGCCTCCTCCGGCGGCACGGTCACGAAGTGGAACGGCGCCGGCCCGCGCCAGAACCAGACCTCGCCCCGGAATCGCAGCTCCATCCCGACACCCTGCCGCAGCCGCCGTCCGCCCGCCCGCGAGGGTCCGGCGGATCCGCAGGAATCGGCCGACACGCCGTACGGAGGAGGCCTCCGCCCGGCGTGTCGGCCGGGAAGTGCGGATCCGCGCAGGAAGTGCGGATCCGCGAACCCCGATCAGGTGCGGCGCACGGGCTCCGGCCGCCGCTCGGGCTCGCCGGTCGCACCGGCGGCGCCCGCGGCCCCGGCCGTCACGGCCTCGCCGCGCTTCTCGTCCGCGTAGACCATCAGGGTCGAGCCGACCAGGGCCAGCACGATCGCGATGCCGCCGAACACGGAGGGCAGCGTCGCGTAGGCGATCAGCGAGACGATCACCGTCAGCGCCGGCGCCAGGGCGTTCGTCACGGGCGAGACGACGGACGCCTTGCCGCGGCTGAGCGCCATCACCAGGAACAGGGCGCCGATCGCGTTCAGCAGCTGCGTGCCGAAGGTCAGCGCGGGCGCCTGCCACGGCGCGTCCAGGTTGAGCCCGCCCGCCAGCGCGATGCCGACCGGGGCCAGCGCCAGGGCGCTGATCGCCATCCACGTGAAGGTGGTGGCGTCGTTCACGCCCTCCGTCGCCGCCTTGCGCATGAAGAACGCCTGCACGCCCCAGGCGACCGTGATCACGAGCGCCAGCAGCAGCCACGGCCCGGTCGAGCGGCCGCTCGTGTCGCCCGTGATGCTGAAGAGGATCAGCGCCAGCAGCACCGCGCCGAGGCCCGCGAAGGCCAGCGGCCGCAGCCGCTCCTTCAGCACCGCGAGCGCCAGCAGCACCGTGATCGCGGGCGAGACCGAGATGATCGGGAAGATCAGGTAGGCCGGGCCGATCGTCAGCGTGTAGAAGAGCACCAGCTGGCCGGCGGCGCCGGTGAGCCCGATGATCAGGCCGTAGAACGCGGCCTTCGGACGGCGGTCGAAGCCCTGGCGTCGCAGCACGAAGACCGCGGGGATGATCATCGTGACGGACCAGATCGCGTAGACCATGCCGTTCGGGTAGCCGTACAGGGTGGTGGGCGCCGCGGAGAACGCGCCCCACACGCCCCAGAACAGCACGAGCAGTGCTGCGTAGATGGTCCAACTGGGGAACCTGGTCATCGGTCCTGTCTCCTCATCGAGTGTCCTTGCGGGGTCCGCGGCCGCACCGTCGGTGCGCCGCGGGGGTCTCAGGGCCGGATCGCGCCGGCCTGCTTCATCGCGTACAGCGCGGCCCCGACGGCGGGGCCGAGGCGCGGCTCGCGCAGGTCCCAGCCGTCGCCGAGCGCGTCGGTGAAGGCGCGCAGCACGCCCGGGTCGGCGAACATGCCGCCGGAGTACGACAGCGGCAGGCGCTCGCCCGCGGGCGCCCCGATGCCGTGGCGCACGGCGTCGGCGAGGGCGGCCAGCTCGGCGCCGGCGTCCGTCACGATCGCCCGCGCCGCCTCGTCGCCCTGCGCGGCGGCGGCCGTCACGACGCGGGACAGCGCGGCGACGCGGTCGCGCTTGCCCGCCCACTCGTCGATGACGACGCCGATGACGTCCAGCTCGGCCGAGACGCCCACCTCGGCGAGCATCAGGTCGTGCAGCGGCCCGCGCGGCAGCCGGCCGTCGGCCATGCGCGAGAACGCGTTCAGTCCCCGGATGGCCGCCCAGTAGCCGCTGCCCTCGTCGCCGAACACCTCGCCCCACCCGCCGGCGCGCTGCGACCGGCCGGAGCGCTCGCCGTAGGCGATCGAGCCCGTGCCGGCCACGACGTTGACGCCGTCCTCGCCGGCCAGCGAGCCCGCCCAGCCGGCGATCATGTCGTTGCCGCACGAGTAGCGGTCGTGCCCGAGCACCCGGCCCGGGATCGCGTCCAGCTCGGGCACGTCCGCGCTGGCCTCGCCGTAGGCGGGCAGGGCGAAGAAGGCCCGGTCGACGTCGCCGGCGCTGATCCCCGCCTGCCGGGTCACGGCCTCGACGCCGTCGCCCAGCACCCGGCCGACCAGGTCGATGCCGACGCTGAAGTAGTAGCAGCTGGGCCCCGTGACCTCCGCCAGCACGCGGGCGTCCTCGTCGACCAGCACGAAGGCCGTCTTCGTGCCGCCGCCGTCGACCCCCAGGTACCGCGCCACCGATCAGCCCTCCAGCGGGTGGATGGTCACGCCCTGGACCACGCGGTTCACCGCGCCGCCCGGGAACGGGTTGTCCGGCGTGACGCCGTCGCGCACCGAGGTGTGCAGGCCCAGCAGCTGGGCGAAGACCACGTAGGGCAGGGCCAGGAACGCGTCGCCCTGCGACTCGACGCCCTCGAAGCCCCAGTCCCTGCCGCCCTCGGAGGACCCGGGGTGCAGCACCACGACCGCCTCCTCGCCGATGGCGCCCTGCAGCTCGCGGGCGATGTCCAGGTCGTACTGCCGGGTGTACGGGTCGCTCGACACGTAGACGACGGCCAGCGTCCGGTCGTCCAGCACGGCCTTCGGGCCGTGCCGGAAGCCGAGCGCGGAGTCGAAGTAGGTGTCGACCCGTCCCGCGGTGATCTCGAGCATCTTCAGCGCGGACTCGCGGGCGAGCCCGGTGAGCGAGCCGCTGCCCAGGTAGACGATGCGTCCCGGGTCCCGCTCCACCAGCGCCTGCACGCGGTCGCGGGACGCCAGCACCCGCTCCGCCGCCGCCGCGAGCGACTGCACGGCCGCCTCGTCGTCGCCCAGCAGGGCGAGCAGCACGGTCAGCAGCATCGACGTGAAGCTGGAGGTCATGGCGAAGCCCTGGTCGTTGGCCCGCTCCGGGGTCAGCAGCACCAGGGAGTCGTCGCGGCCGTCGTGCGCGGCGAAGAGCCGGCCGGCCGGGTCGCAGGTGATCACCAGGTGGTGCACGTCGGCCAGCACCTGGTCGGCGAGGACGGTGGCCGCCAGGCTCTCGGGGCTGTTGCCGGACCGGGCGAAGGACACGAGCAGGGTCGGCACGGCCTCGGCGAGGCTGCCGCGCGGGTCGGAGACCAGGTCGGTGGTGGCGACCGCGTCGATGCGGCGCCCCAGGCGGCGGGACAGGGCCGGGGCCGCGACCTCGCCCACGAAGGCGCTGGTGCCGGCGCCCGTCAGCACGACGCGCAGGTCGGGCCGGGCCAGCAGCGGGGACAGGAACGCGTCGATCTCCGCACGGCGCCCGGCGACGATGCCGCCCGCCTCGCGCCACACGGACGGCTGCTGGCTGATCTCCCGCTCGGTCGCGGTGCCGTCGCCGATCGGACGCACGGGCAGGGTGTCGGTCACAGGGAGGCTCCGATCGGTTCGGCGACGGCCTGCGCGGCCGTCGGGGAGGTGCCGGCCGCGGTGGCCGTCGTGTAGGGCCGCAGCGCGTCGCGCACGCGGTCGAGCAGCAGCTCGCGCGGCGCCGCGTCGAGCACGCCGCGCCGCACGCGCTCGTACTGCAGCGGCAGGTACTGGCTGATCAGCGGCTCGGGGACGCCGACCCGCTCGAGGTTCACCAGCAGGCGCTCGACCGCGGCCTCGATGCGCGGGTCCGGCAGGGAGTAGCGCATCCGGTCGCTGTAGCTGAAGCGCCGCGCGACGCGCTGCTCGTCCTCGGTGCCCTCGTAGTAGCGCTCCCACGTCGACGGGTCCGCCAGCATCACCCGCTCGATCACCTCGAGCAGGTGGCTGCGGCCCTCCGGGACGAGCTGGTCCTCGATCGCGGCGAGCGCGAACAGGCCCTCCCGCAGCGCGAAGGTCAGGCCCGGGCCCACCTTCAGCACCGCCCAGTGGTCGCGCACCAGGTCGGTCAGCGCGTCCGTGCGCTGGTAGTCGGTGCTGTGCGCCTCGAAGACCATCGTCGGCTCGCCGTCGAGCACGTGCTGCAGGTCGCCCGTGCCGGACGGGTCGTAGTCGACGACCCGCACGTGGTCGAACTCCACGCCCGGCTGCACGACCAGCGCCATGATGCGCGGCCACGCGTCGCCGGCGCCCGCCCGCGCGAAGGCCGCGCGGTGCGCGTCGAGCGTGGCCCGCGCCGCCGCGGGCGGGGTGGGCTGCAGCGCGTCGATCGTCTCGTGCGCGCCGCCCGGCACCGGCACCTCCGTGCCGATCACGTAGCGCACGGCGCCCGCGGTCGCGGTGCCGGCGGCGGCATGCTCGGCCGCGACCAGCAGGCGCGCGGCCCGCTCGGCCACGACGTCGTCCGACAGCGGCGTCGCGTCGTCCGCCAGCGGCATGCTGCAGTCCAGGTGGATCTTCGTGTACCCGGCCGCGGCGTAGGCGCGCACCAGCTCCTCCGCCTTCGGCATCGCCTGCTCGGCGGGCTCCCGCTGCCAGGTGTTCGGCCCCAGGTGGTCGCCGCCCAGCACGACCCGGTCGCGCGCGAGGCCGCCGTCGTCGGCGATGCGCAGCACGAAGTCGCGGAAGTCGGGCGGCGTCATGCCCGTGTAGCCGCCGAACTGGTCGACCTGGTTGCTGGTGGCCTCGACCAGCAGCACGCCGCCGGACTCCACGGCCTCGCGCACCGCGGCGGCGAGCACCAGGGGGTGGGCGGAGCAGACGGAGGTGATGCCGGCCGGGGTGCCCGCCTTGTGGGCGGCGATCGTCTCGGCGAGGTGGTCGTTCATCGTGCGGGGCGCTCCTGTCGTCGTGGCCCATCGTGGGCCGGGTGGTCCGGGGCCGCCAGCGCGGTCCGAGAAACGCTGATTCCGATTGCGCGGTCGGGGTGCTCAGCGGGCGGCGGCCAGCTGCGCGGCGCCCACCGCGGCCGCCGCGGTGCCGTGCGCCGCCGGCAGCAGCACCGGCGCGGGGAAGCCGGTGAGCCGGGCGGCCAGGGAGCGGCGCACGGGGTCGAGCAGCAGCCCGCCCGACCGCGCCAGGCCGCCGCCGACCACGACGGTCGCCGGCGAGGTCACGGCGACGCACCACGCCAGCACCTCCGCCAGCGCGTCCGCGGTCTCGGCCCACAGCCGGGCGGCGCGCTCGTCGCCGGCGCGCACCGCGTCGGCCACCGCCCTCGCCTCCGCGACGCCGAACCGGGCGGCGAGGCCGCCGGCCGAGGCCACCTGCTCCACCCGCAGCCCGGCGTGCGGGCCGTCGGTCCACCGCAGCTGGCCGACCTCGCCCGCCCAGACGCCCCCGACGGGGCGCCCGTCCTCGTCCAGGGCAGCGGTGGCGAGCCCCGTGCCGAGCGCCGCGAAGAGCAGCCCGCCGGGCCGCCCGGCCCCCGCGCCCGTCGCCCGCTCGGCGCGGGCGCCCGCCCGCACGTCCTGCGACAGCGCGACCGGCACCCCGAGACGCGCGGCGACCAGGTCCCGCAGGGGCAGCTCGCGCCAGCCGAGGTTCACCGAGGCGCGGCACACGCCCGCCTCCTCGTCGACGATGCCCGGGATCGCGAGGCCGACGGCCGCGACCCCGGGCTCGGCCGCGACCAGCGCCTCGACGGCGTCGACCACGCCGCGGCCGCTGCGATCGTCCCGCGGGGTGGGGACGCCCGGCCGCTCGCGCACGTCGCCGTCGGCCCCGATCGACACGACCTTGATCGCCGTGCCGCCCACGTCGACGCCCAGCACCCGCTCGTCCGTCACGGCACCAGCATCCCGGCAGCAGCCCCCCGCCCGCGAACGCCGGCGCTCACCGCCTCGGCTCGACCAGGTGCACCGCGACGCCCGCCGCCCGCAGGCGCTGCAGCTCCGCCGGGTCGGCGGACGAGTCCGTGACGAGCACGCCGACCCCGCCCGGGTCGGCCATGCGCGCGGGCGTCACCCGGCCGATCTTGTCGCCGCTCGCGACGACCATCACCTGCGGGGCCCGACGCGCCATGATCCGGCTGATGCGCGCCTCGGCCTCGTCGTGGGTCGTCGCCCCGCCGCCCGCGCTGAAGCCGTCCACCCCGAGCACCGCCAGGTCGACGTCGAGCACCTCGTAGGCCTGCTCCGCGAGCGGCCCCACCAGCTCCAGCGACACCGGCCGCACGACCCCGCCCACCATCACCACGCGGGCAGCGGGCTGCGACGCCAGTTCCATCGCGATGGGCAGCGCGTTCGTGACGACGGTCAGCTGCCGCCGGTGCGCCAGCGCCCGGGCCAGCTCGGCCGTGGTGGTGCCACCGGTCAGGGCGATCGTCCGCCGACCCGTCGGCAGCAGCTCGGCCGCCTTCACGGCCAGGCGGTGCTTCACCTCGCGGCTCTCCAGGTCGCGCAGCTGCACCGGCACCTCGGCGTGCGACGGCAGCGGCGCGGCTCCGCCGCGCGTGCGGATCAGCAGGCCCTGGTCGTGCATCTCGGCGAGGTCCCGGCGCAGCGTCGCCGCGCTCACCCGCAGCTCGGCCTCCAGCTGCGCCGCCGTCACCGGCCCGCTCGCGTTCACGAGCCGCAGGACCGCCAGCATGCGGTTCGCCCGCTTGAGGCTGGGCACGTGCGGCAGCCTCGACTGCGGGGAGCGCGCCACCGCGGACCTCCTGGACGATCGGGACACCGGCAGTGGAGGATGCCCCGCGCGGGGCCGCAGCGCAATCGGGGGCGAGCCGCCGCGGAGCGCCCCTCCCGGCTCCCCGCGGGTCGGGAATGGTTCGGGATCCGAGGCGTTGCACCCCCGCAGGACGCCTGAGCGTCCGCTCTGTGCAGCGCCGCGCGGACCACTCCCCCTCCACGCACCGAGGAGCTCCGCATGACGCACACCGCAGCGCCCGCATCGACCGGCTCGCCGGCCGCACCCCGGCGGGGGGCGAAGCACGAGCACCGCTGGTGGGTGCTGGCCGTGCTCGCCCTGTCGCAGCTGATGGTGGTGCTCGACGCCACCATCGTGAACATCGCGCTGCCCACCGCGCAGCGGGCGCTCGACTTCGACTCCGACCAGCGCCAGTGGGTGGTCACGGCCTACTCGCTCGCCTTCGGCGGGCTGCTGCTGCTCGGCGGGCGGCTGTCGGACCTGTTCGGCCGCAAGACGACCTACATCGCGGGCCTGATCGGCTTCGCGGCGGCCTCCGCGTTCGGCGGCGCCGCGCAGACGTTCGGCGAGCTGGTCGCCGCCCGCGCGGTCCAGGGCGCGTTCGGCGCGCTGCTCGCTCCGGCGGCCCTGTCGCTGCTGAGCACGACGTTCACGGACGGCAGGGAGCGCGGCAAGGCGTTCGGCGTCTTCGGCGCGGTCGCCGGGTCCGGCGGGGCGGTCGGCCTGCTGCTCGGCGGCGTGCTGACCGAGTACGCCTCCTGGCGCTGGTGCCTCTACGTGAACCTGTTCTTCGCCGTCGTGGCCATCATCGGCGCGCTGACGTTCTTCGGCCGGCAGGGACCGGCCGGCACGCGCCCGAAGCTGGACCTGCCCGGCACCGTGATCGTGTCGCTGGGCCTCGTCGGGGTCGTCTACGGCTTCTCCTCCGCCGAGACGAACGGCTGGAGGGACGCGCAGACCATCACGTCGCTGGCGCTCGGCGTCGTCCTGCTCGTGGCCTTCGTGGTGCTGGAGTCGCGCGTCGCCCACCCGCTGCTGCCGCTGCGGGTCGTGCTCGACCGGCAGCGCGGCGGCTCCTACCTGACCGTCGCGCTGACCGGGGCGGCGCTGTTCGGCGTCTTCCTCTTCCTGGCGTACTACCTGCAGTCCCTGCGCGGGTACACGCCGCTGCAGACCGGCGTCGGATTCCTGCCGATGCCCGTGACGATCGCGCTGACCTCCACGCTGATCGCGCCGCGCGTGCTGCCGCGCTTCGGGCCGAAGCCGATGATCGTCGTCGGCGCGCTGCTGGGCGCCCTGGGCCTCTTCATCCTGAGCCGCATCGGCCTCGACAGCCAGTACTGGACGACGATCGCGCCCGGCCTGGTCGTGCTCGGCCTGGGGATGGGCAACATCTTCGGCGCCGCGTTCAACACCGCCACCGCCGGCATCGACCCGCGCGACGCCGGGGTCGGCTCCGCGATGGTGAACACGTCGCAGCAGATCGGCGGCTCGATCGGCACCGCGGTGCTCTCGACGCTGGCCGCGGACGCCACGGCCCGCGCGCTCGCGGACGGCGGCGCCTCGCGCACCGCGCAGGCGCTCGCCCAGCTGGACGGCTACCACACGGCGTTCCTGACCTCGTCGGGCGTCTTCGTCGGCATCGCGGTGCTCGCAGCGCTGCTGCTGCGCGGCGGCCGCCCGCAGCCCCGCGCGCACGCGGCGGCGGAGGAGGACGCGCCCCCGGTGGTCGCGCACTAGCGCCGACGGCGCCCCGTCCGGGACGTCCGCCCCCGCGGCACGGGGCGGACGTCCCCATCCTCGCGACGGGCCGCGATCGACGCCTCCCCTCAGCGCGCTCCCGGCCTGCTCGCGGGATGATCTCCACCGGGACCCAGTCGCAGCGGTGCGGCACGACCGGATTCAGCGAAGACCCACGTGCCGCCCGGTCAGGACCCGCCATGACGAACACCCGGCAGCGCACCGACGGCGCCACGCCGCCCCCCGAGCTCGCGAAGCTGAAGCGCAAGGTCACCGCGCTGGCCCTGGCCGGTGCGCTGGGCGGCTTCCTCTTCGGCTTCGACTCCTCCGTGGTGAACGGCGCGGTCGACGCGATCGGCAAGCAGTTCCGGCTGAACCCCACGCTGCAGGGCTTCGCGGTCGCGGTCGCGCTGCTCGGCTGCGCGCTGGGCGCCTTCCTGGCCGGCCGGGTCGCCGACCGCATCGGCCGCACCCGCACGATGCTGCTGGGCGCGATCCTGTTCCTGGTCAGCTCGCTGGGCGCGGGGCTCGCGTTCGGCGTCGGCGACTTCATCCTGTGGCGCGTCGTCGGCGGCCTGGGCATCGGCGTCGCCTCCGTGGTCTCCCCCACCTACATCGCCGAGGTCGTGCCCGCCTCCGTGCGCGGCCGCCTCGGCTCCCTGCAGCAGCTGGCGATCACGCTCGGCATCTTCGCCGCGCTGCTCTCCGACGCCCTGCTCGCCGGCTTCAACGGCACCTCCGGCGCCGAGCAGACCCTGGGCTTCGGCCTCGAGGCCTGGCGCTGGATGTTCCTGGTCGGCGTCGTGCCCTCCGTGCTCTACGGCGTGATCGCGCTGCGGCTGCCGGAGTCGCCGCGGCACCTGCTGGCGAAGCGCCGCGAGGACGACGCCCGCGCGGTGCTGCGCACCACGACCCCGCGGGGCGAGGTGGACGACGAGGTCGAGCGCATCCGCACCGGCATCGAGGAGGACGAGCACAACGCGCGGCACGGCAGCCTGCGCGGCCCGGCGCTCGGCCTGCAGCCGGTCGTCTGGGCGGGCATCGTGCTCTCGGTGCTGCAGCAGTTCGTCGGGATCAACGTGATCTTCTACTACTCGACCACGCTCTGGAACGCGGTCGGCTTCCGCGACTCGTTCGCGATCTCCGTCATCACCGCGATCGTCAACGTCGCCGTCACCTTCGTCGCGATCGCGATCGTGGACAAGGTCGGCCGGCGCCCGATGCTGCTGGCCGGATCGGCCGGCATGACCGTCGCGCTCGCGGCCGTCGCCGTGGCCTTCAGCCAGGCGACCACGGGCGAGGGCGGCGCCGTCAGCCTGCCGAACCCCTGGGGCGTCATCGCGCTGGTCGGCGCGAACCTGTTCGTGGTCTCGTTCGGCGCCACGTGGGGCCCGCTGGTCTGGGTGCTGCTCGGCGAGATGTTCCCGAACACCATCCGGGCCAAGGCCCTCGGCATCGCGGCGGCCGCGCAGTGGATCGCGAACTTCGCGATCACGCTCAGCTTCCCGGCGCTGGCGGACCTCTCGCTGGTCCTCACCTACGCCATGTACACCGCGTTCGCCCTGATCTCGCTGCTGTTCGTGTTCTTCCTGGTGCCGGAGACCAAGGGCGTGCGGCTGGAGGACATGGGCGGGCTGGCCTTCGGTCCGAAGGCGCGCAGGGCGGCGAAGGAGGCGGCGGCCCGATGACGGACCAGCAGAGCGGCGCGCCGCTGCCGACCGACCCGGAGCACGGCCGCGGCGACGTGGTGCACGTGGTGCTCTTCCGCTTCCGCCCGGAGGCGACCGCGCAGCAGCGGGCCGAGCTGCAGCGGCGCTTCCTGGCGCTGGCCGACTCGGAGCGGGAGGGGCGGCGGTACGTCCGCTCGATCCGCAGCGGGGTGCAGGTGAGCCCGGAGGGCGCCGGGCACGGGTTCGAGGTCGGCTTCGTCGTCGAGTTCGACTCCCTGGGCGACCGCAACTTCTACCTGGGCCGCCCGTTCGTGGGCGACGAGCCGTTCGACGTCGCCCACGACGACTTCAAGCGGTTCGCCGGGCCGCTGCTCGACGGCGACGGCCGCGGGGCGCTGGTGTTCGACCTGGTGGCCGGCTGATCCGCGCGACGCCCGCCCGGGCGCTGTCGGTGCCCGCGCCTACCGTCTGAGCCCGGCCCGGGAGGGCCGCGGGTCCTGGAGGTGCGCGTGCGGGTGACCGACGACGGGGTGGTGCTGACCGCCTCCGACCTGACGGCCGCGACCGCGTGCGAGTGGGCCGTGCTGCGGAGGCTGGACGCGCGCCTCGGCCGCGTGGAGGCCGTGCCGGACCCGGTGGACGCGATGAACCGGCGGGCGGCGGCGCTGGGCGACGCGCACGAGGCGCGGCAGCTGCGGGAGTACCAGCGGGCGTTCGGCGAGCACGTCCCCGGCTCGCGCGGCGGCGTCGCCGTGATCGAGCGGCCGCGCTCCACCGACGCGGCCGGCCTGCTCGCGGCGCGTGCCGCCACGCTCGCGGCGCTGCAGGACGGCGCCGACGTCGTGGCGCAGGCCGTGCTGACCGGTGACCGCTTCCTGGGCTACGCCGACTTCCTGCTGCACGAGCAGGACGGCTGGGTGGTCGTCGACACCAAGCTGGCCCGGCGGGCCCGCACCACCGCGCTGCTGCAGCTGGCCGCCTACGCGCAGCACCTGGCCGCCGACGACCTGCCGGTGGCGCCGGAGGCGCGGCTGCTGCACGGCGACGGCACCGTCAGCACGCACCGGCTGGCCGAGCTGCTGCCCGTGTACGAGCGGCGCATGGGGCGGCTGCGCGCCCTGGTCGACGAGCGGGCGGCCGCGGACGGGTCGATCGCCTGGGGTGCGGAGGGCGTGGCCGCGTGCGGCCGGTGCCCGGAGTGCGCGGCGCAGGTCGCCGCGCACCGCGACGTGCTGCTCGTCGCGCGGCTCACGCTGCGGCAGCGGGAGCGGCTGGCCGCATCCGGCGTGCGGACGATCGAGCAGCTGGCCGGGGGCTCCGGCCCCGTCGCGGGCGTCGGCGAGGCGCCGCTGGCCCGACTGCGGCTGCAGGCGCGGCTGCAGCTGGCCGCCGAGGCCGACCCGGAGGGCCCGGTGCGCTTCGAGGTCGTCGACGCCGAGGGCCTGGCGGCCCTGCCCGCGCCCGACCCGGGCGACGTGTTCTTCGACTTCGAGGGCGACCCGCTGTGGACGGACGACGGGCGCACGTGGGGCCTCGAGTACCTGTTCGGCCTGGCCGAGCACGACCTCGCATCCGGCGCACCCGGCTCCGCCGCCCCGGTGTTCCGGCCGTTCTGGGCGCACGACCGCGACCAGGAGCGGCAGGCGCTGCTCGACTTCCTGCACCACGTGACCGAGCGGCGGCGGCAGCACCCCGGCATGCACGTCTACCACTCCGCCGACTACGAGCGCAGCCACCTGCAGCAGCTGTGCGCCCGCCACGGCGTGGGCGAGGCGCTGCTCGACGAGCTGCTGCGCGAGCACGTGCTGGTCGACCTGCACCCGGTCGTGCTGCGTGCGCTGCGCACGTCGCAGCGGTCCTACGGGCTGAAGGCGCTGGAGCCCCTGTACCTGGAGCCGGGCGTGCGGGACGGCGAGGTGGCGAACGGCGCGGACTCGGTGCAGGCCTACGTGCAGTGGGACGCGCTGGTCGGCGCCGGGGAGGCCGACGAGGCGGCCGCGCAGCTGGCCCGCATCGGCTCGTACAACGAGGCCGACTGCGTCTCGACCCTGCGGCTGCGCGACTTCCTGCTGGCCCTCGGCGACGCGGACGGCGTCGCCCGCCGCCCGCCGCTGGCGGGCGGCCCGCCGGCGGACCAGGCGCTGGCACGACGGGAGGACGAGGCGCACGACGCGCTGCTGGTCCATCTGGACGGGGTGCCGCGGCAGCGGCGCACGCCGGAGGAGACGGCGCTGGCGATGGCCGCGGCGGCGATCGAGTACCACCGGCGGGAGGCGACCTCGTTCTGGTGGGCGCACCACGAGCGGCAGATCGCGCCGGTGGACGAGTGGTCGGACCAGAAGGACGTGCTGATCGTGGACCCGGGCGGGGCCTCCGTCGAGCAGGGCTGGTCCCGCGAGGGGCGTTGGCGCAGCGACCGGCGCGTGCTCCGGCTGCGCGGCACCCTGGCTGCGGGCAGCGGCCTGAAGGCGGGCGACGAGTGCTTCGTCATGTACGACGGCGCGCCCCCGGCCCCGTGCGACCCGGTGCCCGCCGGGCAGCGCGGCGAGCACCGCGGCGGCACGGTGCTGTCGGTCGAGGAGCGGCCCGACGGCGGATCGATCGTGCGGCTGCAGGAGGAGGCGGGCGTCGTGGACGACACGGCCTGCGAGCCCTGGTCGGCGCTGCCCATGGCGCTGACGCCGAAGGCGCCGGTGTGGACCGGGGTGCTGCGCCAGGCGATCCTCGGCTGGGGCGAGGCGCTGGCCCGCTCCCCCCGGCGCCGGGACGCCGTGCTGGACCTGCTGCGCCGCAGCGCGCCGGTGACCACCGACGGCGCGCCGCTCCGCTCGCCCGGGGCCCCCGCCGCCGCGGCGCTGACGGCCGACCTGCTGCGCCTCGACGGCTCCTTCCTGGCGGTGCAGGGCCCGCCGGGCGCCGGGAAGACGCACATCGGGGCGGAGGTGGTCGCGAGCCTCGTGCGCGACCACGGCTGGCGGGTGGGGGTGGTGGCCCAGTCCCACGCGGTGGTCGAGAACCTGCTGGACCGGGTGGTCGCGGCGGGCCTGCCCGCCGACCTGGTCGGCAAGCGGATGAGCCGGGGCGGCACCGTGGGCGACTGGACCGCGATCGAGCCCGACTCCGTCGCCGGGGCGCTGCTCTGGACCCGCCGGCGGCGCGGCTCCGGCTTCGTGCTGGGCGGAACGGCCTGGACCTTCGCGAACCCGAAGCTGGTCGCGCCCGGCGACCTCGACCTGCTGGTGATCGACGAGGCGGGCCAGTTCTCGCTCGCGAACACCATCGCGGTCGGCGGCGCCGCCCGGTCGCTGCTGCTGCTCGGCGACCCGCAGCAGCTGCCGCAGGTGAGCACGGGCCTGCACCCGGAGCCGGTCGACGGGTCCGCGCTCGGCTGGCTCTGCGGCGACGAGGACGTGCTGCCCGAGCGGTTCGGCGTCTTCCTGCCCCGCACCTGGCGCATGCACCCGGCCCTCGCCGAGGCCGTGTCGGCGCTGTCCTACGCCGGGCGGCTGGGCGCGCACGTGCCGGCGACCACCGACCGGCGGCTCGAGGGCGCGGCGCCCGGCCTGCACCCCGTGCCGGTGGAGCACCGCGGCGACGTGGTGCGGTCCGAGGACGAGGCGCGGGTCGTGCTCGCGCTGGTCCGTGCGCAGCTGGGGCTGCGCTGGACCGACCTCTCCGCCGGACGCCGCGACGACCCGCTGGGCCAGGGCGACCTGATCGTCGTCGCGCCGTTCAACGCGCAGGTCGCGCTGCTGCGCGAGGTGCTGGACGACGCGGGCCTCGGCGAGGTGCGCGTCGGCACGGTCGACCGGTTCCAGGGTCAGGAGGCGGTGGTCGCGATCGTGTCGCTCGCCGCGTCCTCCGCCGACCAGGTGCCCCGCGGCGCGGGCTTCGTGCTGTCCCGCAACCGCGTGAACGTCGCGGTGTCGCGGGCGCGGTGGGCGACGCACCTGGTGCACTCCCCTGCGCTGGCCGACCACCTTCCGCTCGACCCGGCCGAGGTGGCCGCCCTCGGCGCCTTCCTGCGCCTGGTCAGCGGCCCAGCAGCCGGCTCAGCCAGCCCCGTCGGGGCTCCTGCTCCGGCGACGGCGGCTGCTCCGCTGCCGGTGTGACCGCCTGCGGGTCGGCCGCGTCCGGCTGATCGGCGACGGCGCCGTCCGTCGCAGCGGATTCGTCCCCGCGTCCGGTGCTGATGCCGACGATGCGGTCGCCGTCGAAGCGCACCCGCACGCTGCCGTCGCTGACGTGCAGGCGGGCGGCGCCGTCCGGCCCGGGCTCGAGCACGGCGCCCCGCTGCTCCGCCCACGCGGTCAGCGCCCGCCGGTGGTCGACGATGCCGCCGCCGGCCAGCCCGCTCATCACGACGGCGACCGTCCGGGTGACCGTCGGCGGGGGCAGGCGCAGCGAC
>JAKONM010000354.1 GCA_022701925.1 Microbacteriaceae bacterium | reverse complement strand
AGGCGGCGGTCCATGGAGGCCTTCTGGATCCAGCGGAACGCCTCGGGCTCGCTGAGGCCCATCTTCTCGTTCAGCAGGCCCTTGGCGCGGTCGACCAGCTTGCGCGTCTCGAAGCGCTCGACCATGTCGGCGACCTCGGACTCGAGCGCCACGATCTGCGCGTAGCGGGCCAGCGCGATCTCGATCGCGGGCAGCAGGTCGTTCGGCGTGAAGGGCTTGACCACGTAGGCGAGGGCCCCGGCCTCGCTGGCCTGCTCGACCAGCTCCTTCTGGCTGAACGCGGTCAGCAGCACGACGGGCGCGATGTGCGCCTTCGTCAGCCGCTCGGCCGCCTTGATGCCGTCCAGCTGCGGCATGCGCACGTCCATGACGACCAGGTCGGGCCGCAGCTCGGTCGCGAGCTGGACGGCGGTCTCACCGTCGCCGGCCTCGCCCACCACGTCGAATCCGTTGTCGCGCAGGATCTCGACGATGTCGAGGCGGATCAGGGATTCGTCTTCGGCGACGACGACGCGGCGAGGGGCATCGGTTGCGTTCTCGGCCACGGGGGAAGCCTAGTGCGCCGCAGGATGCGCGCTTCCCCGTACCGGTGGTGGGACTCGAACCCACATGCCCTCTCGGACAGCGCATTTTGAGTGCGCCGCGTCTGCCGTTCCGCCACACCGGCTCGTGTGCGACCCCACCCTAGGCGCGCAGGGGCGTCCGGGGCGGGGTCGCCGGGGGTCAGACCAGCTGCTGGTAGGCCGGGGCTGCGCCGCCGATCGCGTCGCCCATCACGTGCACGCGCATGTCGTTCGTCGAGCCCTGGATGCCGGGAGGGCTCCCGGCGATCACGACGACCTTCTCGCCGCGCTGCAGCCGGTCGATGCCGAGCAGCACGTCGTCGACCTGGTGCATCAGCTCGTCGGTGGTGGTGACCCGCGGCACCAGGAACGTCTCGACGCCCCAGCTGAGCGCGAGTCGCGATCGGATGCCCGGCTCCGGGGTGAAGGCAAGCACGGGGATCTTGGAGCGCAGGCGCACCATCCGCCGCACCGAGTCGCCCGACTCGGTGAAGACGCAGAGGTACTTCGCGTCGACGAAGTCGGCCACCTCGGCGGCGGCCAGCGTGATCGCGCCGCCCTGGGTGCGCGGCTTCGTGCCGAGCGGCTTGATGCGCTCCAGCCCGTGGTCCTCGGTCGACGTGACGATGCGCGCCATGGTCGAGACGGTGATCACGGGGTACTCGCCCACGCTCGTCTCGCCGGACAGCATCACCGCGTCGGCGCCGTCGAGCACCGCGTTCGCGACGTCGGAGGTCTCCGCCCGCGTCGGGACCGGCGACGAGATCATCGACTCGAGCATCTGCGTGGCCACGATGACCGGCTTCGCCAGCCTGCGCGCGATCTCGCAGGCCTGCTTCTGCACGATCGGCACCGCCTCGAGCGGCAGCTCGACGCCCAGGTCGCCGCGGGCGACCATGACGCCGTCGAAGGTGTCGATGATGGCCTCGAGCTCGTCGACCGCCTGCGGCTTCTCGATCTTCGCGACCACCGGCACGCGGCGCCCGACCTCGTCCATGATCTCGTGCACCCGGACGATGTCGTCCGGGCTGCGCACGAAGGACAGCGCGATGAGGTCCGCCCCGAGCCGGAGCCCCCAGCGCAGGTCCGCCTCGTCCTTGTCGGACAGCGCGGGCACGTTGACGGCCACGCCCGGCAGGATGATGCCCTTGTTGTTCGACACGGCGCCGGCGACGACGCACTCGGTGCGGACGCGCACGCCGTCGGTGTCGAGCACCTTCACGCGCACCTTGCCGTCGTCGATCAGGAGGAAGTCGCCGGGCTTCACGTCCTGCGGCAGGCCCTTGAAGGTGGTGCCGACGAGGTCCTTCGTGCCCAGCACGTCCTCGGTGGTGATGGTGAGCACGTCGCCGGCGGCCAGCTCGTGGGGCCCGTCCGCGAAGCGGCCGAGCCGGATCTTGGGGCCCTGCAGGTCCACCAGCACGGCCACGGCCCGTCCGGACTCGTCCGAGGCGCGGCGCACCTGGGAGTAGATGCCCTCGTGCACGTCGTAGCTGCCGTGGCTGAGGTTCATGCGGCACACGTCCACGCCGGCGTCGATGATCGCGCGGATCGACTCGTAGCTGGAGGTCGCGGGACCAAGGGTGGCGACGATCTTGGCGCGTCTCATCGGTGGTGGTTCCAACCCCTCGGGTTCGTTGCTGTCGGACGCTCGAGGCTATCGGGCGCGGGACAGCGCGCCCGACGGCCGGTCAGAGGGCGAGCGCGCGGTCGGTGGGCCGCACGGGGGCCGGCAGCTCCGTCGAGCCCTGCAGGTAGGCGTCGACCGCCGCGGCGACCGATCGGCCCTCCGCGATGGCCCAGACGATGAGCGACTGGCCGCGACCGGCGTCGCCGGCCACGAAGACGCCGGCCTCGGGGGTGGCGAAGTCGCCGTCCCGGCCGACGGCGCCCCGCTCGTCGAAGGGCACGCCGAGCTGCTGCTCCAGCGACTCCCGCTCCGGACCCGTGAAGCCCATCGCCAGCAGGACCAGGTCCGCCGGGAGCAGCCGCTCGGTGCCCGCCTTCGGCACCCGCTCGCCGTTCAGGTACTCGGTCTCGGCCACGCGCAGCGCGGTGACGCGGCCGCTGCCGTCGCCGACGAGCTCGACCGTGGAGGCGAGGAACTCGCGCCTGCCGCCCTCCTCGTGGGCGCTCGAGACCTCGAACACCGTCGGCACCATCGGCCACGGCTGCGAGTCGCTGCGGCTCATCGGGGGCTGACGGCCGATCGCGAGATTGGTCACGGAGGCGGCGCCCTGGCGGTGCGCGGTGCCGATGCAGTCGGCGCCGGTGTCGCCGCCGCCGATCACGATCACGTGGCGGTCCTCCGCCGTGATCTGCGCCGGCACGTCGTCGCCCGCGACCTGCTTGTTGGCCTGCACCAGGTACTCCATGGCGTGGTGCACGCCCTCGAGGTCGCGGCCCGGCACCACGAGGTCGCGCGGCACGGGCGCCCCCGTCGCGATCACGACGGCGTCGTAGCGGCGGCGCAGCTCGTCCCAAGCGATGTCGCGGCCGATCTCGACGCCCGCGCGGAAGCGCGTGCCCTCCGCGATCATCTGGTTCAGCCGCTGCTCGAGGCGCGACTTCTCCATCTTGAACTCGGGGATGCCGTACCGGATCAGACCGCCGATGCGGTCGTCGCGCTCGAAGACCGCGACCGTGTGCCCGGCGCGGGTCAGCTGCTGCGCCGCGGCGAGGCCCGCCGGCCCCGACCCGACCACCGCGACGGTCTTGCCCGTCAGCCGCTGCGGCGGGTGCGGCTGCACCCAGCCCTCCTCGAACGCCCGGTCGATGATCGAGATCTCGACCTGCTTGATCGTGACCGCCGGCTGGTTGATCCCGAGCACGCACGCGGACTCGCAGGGGGCCGGGCACAGCGTGCCGGTGAACTCCGGGAAGTTGTTCGTGGCGTGCAGGCGCTCCACGGCCTGGCGGCCGTCGCCCCGCTCGACCAGGTCGTTCCACTCGGGGATGAGGTTGCCGAGCGGGCACCCCTGGTGGCAGAACGGGATGCCGCACTGCATGCAGCGGCCCGCCTGCCGTCGCAGCTCGCCGCTGTCCTGCTGCTCGTAGACCTCGCGCCAGTCCATGAGCCGCAGCGCGACGGGTCGGCGGGGCGGCAGCTCGCGCTGCCGGGTCTTCAGGAACCCCTTGGGGTCAGCCATTGGTGGCCTCCAGGATGCGCTTCCAGACGACGTCGCCGTCCGGGTCGAGGCCCTCGTCCTCCGCGGTGGCGCGGGTCGCGAGCACGGCCGCGTAGTTGCGGGGCAGCACCTTCACGAAGGCGCCGACGGTCTGCTCGAATCCGTCCAGCATGCGCTGCGCGAGCGGCGAGCCGGTCAGTGAGACGTGGCGCTGCAGCAGGTCCCGGAGGATCTCCGCGTCGGCGCTGTCCATCGGCAGCAGGTCCAGCTCGCCCGCGGCGGCCTCCGCGTTCACGCGCTCGCGCTCGAGCCCGTGCACGTAGGCCGTGCCGCCGGACATGCCCGCGCCGAGGTTGCGACCCGTCGGGCCGAGGATCACCGCGAGCCCGCCCGTCATGTACTCGAGCGCGTGGTCGCCCACGCCCTCCACGACGGCGGTGGCCCCGGAGTTCCGGACCAGGAACCGCTCCCCCACGATGCCCGAGATGAACATCGAGCCCTGCGTGGCGCCGTAGCCGATCACGTTGCCGGCGATGACGTTGTCCTCGGCCGGGAAGGTCGCCCTCGGGTCGGGCTTCACGACGATCTCGCCGCCGGAGAGCCCCTTGCCGACGTAGTCGTTGCTGTCGCCGACCAGGGTGAGGGTGATGCCCGCGGGCAGGAACGCGCCGAAGGACTGGCCCGCCGAGCCGGTGAGGGTCACGTCGATCGAGCCGGACGGCAGCCCGTGCTCGCCGTGGCGCATCGTCAGCGCGTGGCCGAGCATCGTGCCGATCGCCCGCTCCGTGTTCCGGACCGGCAGCGACACCTCGAGGCGGCCGCCGTGCTCGAGCACCTCCTCCGCGCGCCGGATCAGCGCGTTGTCGAAGTGCTCGTCCAGCTCGTGGTCCTGACCGGTGCGGCGCGTGCGCGCCTCCTCGTCCGCGAAGACGGGGCCGACGAGGATCGGCTCGAGGTCGAGGCCGTCCGCCTTCCAGTGGTGCACCGCGGCGGCGACGTCGAGCAGCTCCTTGCGCCCGATGACCTCCTCCAGGCTGCGGTAGCCGAGCTGCGCCAGCAGCTCGCGCACCTCCTGGGCGATGAACTCGAAGAAGTTGATGACGAACTCGGGCTTGCCGGAGAACCGCGCCCGCAGCTCGGGGTTCTGCGTCGCGACGCCCACGGGGCAGGTGTCGAGGTGGCAGACGCGCATCATGACGCAGCCCTCCACGATCAGCGGAGCCGTCGCGAAGCCGAACTCCTCCGCACCGAGCAGGGCGGCCACGACGACGTCGCGGCCGGTCTTCATCTGCCCGTCGACCTGCACGGTGACGCGGTCGCGCAGCCCGTTCAGCATCAGGGTCTGCTGCGTCTCGGCGAGGCCCAGCTCCCAGGGGGTGCCCGCGTGCTTCAGCGAGTTCAGCGGGCTGGCACCCGTGCCGCCGTCGTGCCCCGACACCAGCACCACGTCGGCCTTCGCCTTCGTGACGCCGGCGGCGACGGCGCCGATGCCGGACTGGCTGACCAGCTTCACGTGGACCCGGGCGGAGGGGTTGGCCCGCTTGAGGTCGAAGATCAGCTGCTTCAGGTCCTCGATCGAGTAGATGTCGTGGTGCGGCGGGGGCGAGATCAGGCCGACGCCCGGCGTCGAGTGCCGGGTGCGGGCGATCCAGGGGTACATCTTCGCCGGGGGCAGCTGCCCGCCCTCCCCCGGCTTCGCGCCCTGGGCCATCTTGATCTGGATGTCGTCCGCGTGGCTCAGGTACATGCTCGTGACGCCGAAGCGGCCCGACGCGACCTGCTTGATCTTCGAGCGCCGCTCCGGGTCGAGCAGCCGCTCGACGTCCTCGCCCCCCTCGCCCGTGTTGGACCGTCCGCCGAGGCGGTTCATGGCGATGGCGAGCGTCTCGTGCGCCTCCTTCGAGATGGACCCGTAGGACATGGCGCCGGTCTGGAACCGGGCGGTGATCGACGCGATGGACTCGACCTCGTCGAGCGGCACCGGGTCGCGGTGGCCGGCGGCGAAGCGGAACATGCCGCGCAGCGTCATCAGCTCGCTGGACTGGTCGTCGACCAGCCGCGTGTAGTCCTTGAACACGTCGTAGCGGCGGTTGCGGGTCGAGTGCTGCAGCCGGAACACGGTGTCCGGGTTGAAGAGGTGCGGCGGCCCGCCCCGGCGCCACTGGTACTCGCCGCCCGTCGCGAGGCCCGCGTGCACCGACGGCGCGCCCTCCTCGGGGAAGGCCGCCCGGTGGCGGGCCGCGCTCTCGGCCGCGATCTCGGCCATCCCGATGCCGCCCAGCTTCGTGGTCGTGCCGGTGAAGTGGTCCTGCACGAACTCCGCCGACAGGCCGACCGCCTCGAAGGCCTGCGCCCCGGCGTAGGAGGACACCGTGGAGATGCCCATCTTGGACATGATCTTCAGCACGCCCTTGCCGAGCGCCTTGATCAGGTTGCGCACCGCCTTCTCGGGCGTGACGCCGGTCAGCTCGCCGCTGCGGACGAGCTGCTCCACCGACTCCATGGCCAGGTAGGGGTTCACCGCGGACGCGCCGTAGCCGATCAGCAGCGCGATGTGGTGCACCTCGCGCACGTCGCCGGCCTCGACGATCAGGCCGACCTTCATCCGGTTCTGCCGCCGGATGAGGTGGTGGTGGATCGCCGAGATCATCAGCAGGCTCGGCACCGGCGCCAGCTCGCGGCTGGAGTCGCGGTCGGACAGCACCAGGAACTCGGCGCCGCGCTCGATGGCCTCGTCGGCCTCGCGGCGCATCGCGGCGATGCGGTCCTCGAGGGCGCGCTCGCCCTCGTCGACCCGGTAGAGCCCGCGGATCACCGTCGTGGTCGACGATCCGGGGGTGCTGTCGATGTGCTGCAGCTTCGCCAGCTCGTCGTTGTCGATGACCGGGAAGTCGAGGATCACCTGCCGGGCGTGCTCCGGGGTGGCGGCGAGCAGGTTGCGCTCGCGGCCGAGCCCGAGCCGCAGGGAGGTGACGACCTCCTCGCGGATCGCGTCGAGCGGCGGGTTCGTGACCTGCGCGAACTGCTGCACGAAGTAGTCGAAGAGCAGGCGCGGCCGCTTCGAGAGGATCGCGATGGGGGTGTCGGACCCCATGGCGCCGAGGGGCTCCGCGCCCTTCTCCCCCATCGGGCCGAGCAGGATGCGCACCTCCTCCTCGGTGTAGCCGAAGGTGCGCTGACGGCGCTGCACGGAGGCGGGCGTGTGCACGACGTGCTCGCGCTCGGGCAGGTCCTGCAGCAGGATGCGGCCGGACTCCAGGTACTCGGCCCAGGGCTGCGCGTGCGCCAGCTCCGCCTTGATCTCGTCGTCCGAGATGATGCGGCCGGCGACCGTGTCGACCAGGAACATCTTGCCGGGGCGCAGGCGGCCCTTGCGGGCCACGCGCTCGGGCGCGACGTCGATCACGCCGATCTCCGACGCCAGCACCACCAGGCCGTCCGTCGTCTCGATCCAGCGGCCCGGCCGCAGCCCGTTGCGGTCGAGGGTCGCGCCGGCCAGCGAGCCGTCGGAGAAGACGATCGCGGCGGGACCGTCCCACGGCTCCATGAGCCCCGAGTGGTAGTCGTAGAACGCGCGCAGCGCCGGGTCGATGCCGGGCTCGTTCTCGTAGGCCTCCGGGACCATCATCATGATCGCGTGCGGCAGGCTGCGGCCGGACAGGCTGAGCAGCTCGACGACCTCGTCGAACGAGGCCGAGTCGCTGACTCCGGGGCTGCAGATGGGCAGCAGCGGCGCGACGTCGCCGATCAGGTCGCTGGCCAGCTGCGACTGCCGCGCCCGCATCCAGTTGCGGTTGCCCTGCACCGTGTTGATCTCGCCGTTGTGGGCGATCATCCGGAACGGCTGGGCCAGCGGCCACGACGGGAAGGTGTTGGTGGAGTAGCGCGAGTGCACGAGCGCCAGGGTCGACGCGAAGCGTGGGTCGGACAGGTCGGGGTAGAAGGGCTCGAGCTGGAGCGTGGTGACCATGCCCTTGTAGACGAGCGTGCGGCTCGAGAGCGACATGAAGTACACCTCGA
>JAKONM010000351.1 GCA_022701925.1 Microbacteriaceae bacterium | reverse complement strand
GGCGCCGGTGATCCGCGCGGCGGGCACGGTGAAGGGACGGGCGCCGGCCAGCTCGACGACGAGGCCGTGCTCGGCGACGGCGGTGCGGCAGCGCGCGCGGAAGCCGAGCCCGGCGGCGCTCACGCGCTCCAGCGGGCGGCCGGCGAACGTGGTGGCCAGGTAGGTGCCGCTCGCGACGGCGCGCTCCGCACCCGGATCGACGGCCTGCGGCAGCCGCAGCCCGCGCTGGGCGGCACCGCGCCGCCGCCACGACCACAGCATGCCGGCGAGGGCCAGCACCACGACCGCGACGACGATCGTCACCGACACCGGGCTCACCATCCGGCCGTCAGCTCCTCGGGCGCCCGCACGGCGCCGTCCAGCACGGTGGGCACGCCGCGGAAGAGCGTCGCGACGACGCGGCCGGGCAGCGACCGCCCGAGGAACGGGGAGTTGGTGCTGCGCCCGGCCAGGTGGGTCGTGTCGAGCACGCGCCGGTGGGAGGGGTCGAGCAGCACCAGGTCGGCGGGGCGGCCGACCTGCACGGCCTGCGCCGCACCGGTGAGGCCGCCGATCGCGGCCGGGCGCCTGGACATCGCGAGCTCCACCTCCGGCCACCCCATCAGACCGGTGTCGACCACGGCCGCCTGCACCACGAGCACCGCGGTCTCGAGCCCGACCATGCCCATGGCGGCGGCGGACCACTCGCTGCGCTTCGCCTCCGCCGGGTGCGGGGCGTGGTCGGTGGCGACGGCGTCGATCGTACCGTCGGCCAGCGCGGCCCGCAGGGCCTGCACGTCGTCGTCGGTGCGCAGCGGCGGGTTCACCTTGAACCGCGGGTCGTACCCGCGGGCGGCCTCGTCGGTGAGCCACAGGTGGTGCGGCGTGACCTCGGCGGTGATGCGCACGCCGCGCGCCTTCGCCCAGCGCCGGACGTCCACGCTGCCCGCGGTCGAGACGTGGCAGACGTGCAGCCGGGCACCGGTCGACTCCGCCAGCAGGGCGTCGCGGGCGATGATCGCCTCCTCGGCGACGGCCGGCCAGCCCTTGAGGCCCAGGTCGGCGGCGACCGCGCCCTCGTGCAGCTGGGCGCCCGCGGTCAGCCTCGGCTCCTCCGCGTGCTGGGCGATGACCCCGTCGACGATGCGGGCGTACTCGAGCGCGCGCCGCATCAGCAGGGGGTCGGCCACGCACGAGCCGTCGTCGCTGAACAGCCGCACCCGGGCGCGCGAGCGGGCCATGGAGACCAGCTCGGCCAGCTCGCGGCCCTCGCGGCCCTTCGACACCGCGCCGACGGGGCGCACGTCGACGTAGCCGGCCTCCTCCCCCAGCGCGGCGACCTGCTCCACGACGCCCGCGGTGTCGGCCGCCGGCACCGTGTTCGGCATGGCGTGCACCGCGGTGTAGCCCCCCGCGGCGGCGGCGCGGGAGCCGGTCAGCACCGTCTCGGCGCCCTCGCCCCCCGGCTGGCGCAGATGGGTGTGCAGGTCGACCAGACCGGTCAGCAGCAGCAGGCCGTCCGCGTCGAGCACCCGCTCGCCCGGCTCGCGGGTCAGGCGGCCGAGCCCGACCACCGTGCCGTCCGCGACGCGCAGGTCGGTGGAGGTGCCGTCGGCCAGCGCCGCACCCGTGATCAGCGTCATGCCCGCTCCCCTGCCAGGACGTCGTACAGCACCGCCATGCGGACGGCGACCCCGTTCTGCACCTGCTCGAGCACCGTGGACCGCGGCGAGTCCGCCACCGCCCCCGCGATCTCGAGCCCGCGGTTCATCGGCCCGGGGTGCATCACCAGGCTCGTCGACGGCAGCGCGTCGGCGCGCGCCACCGACAGGCCGTAGAGGCGCGCGTACTCGCGGGCGGAGGGGAAGAACGCCTCCGTCATGCGCTCGCGCTGCACCCGCAGCATCATCACCACGTCGGGACCGTCGGCGATCGCCTCGTCCAGGTCGATGCCGGTCGTCACCGGCCAGCCCTCGACGTGCGCCGGCAGCAGCGTCGGCGGCCCGACCAGCCGCACCGAGGCGCCGAGGGCGGTGAGCAGCCAGAGGTTGGACCGCGCGACCCGGCTGTGCAGCACGTCGCCGACGATGACGACCCGGAGCCCGGCCAGGTCGCGACCGCGCGAATCGTCCCCGTCCCGGCGCCGGCGGATCGTGAAGGCGTCGAGCAGCGCCTGCGTCGGGTGCTCGTGCGTGCCGTCGCCCGCGTTCACGACGCCGGCCCGCGTCCACCCGCTGGTGGCCAGCACGTGCGCGGCGCCGGAGGAGGGGTGGCGCATCACGATGCCGTCGGCGCCCATCGCCTGCAGCGTCTGCGCGGTGTCCTGCAGGCTCTCGCCCTTCGAGACGCTGGAGCCCTTCGCGCTGAAGGTGATCACGTCGGCGGAGAGCCGCTTGGCCGCGACCTCGAACGAGATGCGCGTGCGCGTCGAGTCCTCGAAGAACAGGTTCACGACGGTGGTGCCGCGCAGCGTCGGCAGCTTCTTCACCTGGCGCTGCTGCGTGTCCGCCATGTCCTCGGCCAGGTCGAGCAGCCGCACGGCGGCGTCCCGGGTGAAGCCGCGCGTGGTCAGCAGGTGGTCGCTCACGCCGCGTCCCCGTCCTCGATGGTGACGGCGTCCTCGCCGTCGACCTCGGCGAGCAGCACGCGCACCCGCTCCGTCTTCGCCGAGGGCAGGTTGCGGCCGACCGAGTCGGGCCGCACCGGCAGCTGGCGGTGCCCGCGGTCCACGAGCACTGCCAGGCGCACCACGGCGGGACGACCGATGGCCGTCACGGCGTCGAGCGCGGCGCGCACGGTGCGGCCGGAGTAGAGCACGTCGTCGACCAGCACCACGACGGCGCCGTCGAGGTCCACCGGCACGTCGGTGCGGCGGGTCGCGCGGGTCGGCTGGCCGGCCAGGTCGTCGCGGTACAACGTCACGTCCAGCACCCCGACGGGCACCGGGCGGCCCGCGATCCGCGTCATCTGCTCCCCCAGCCGGCGGGCCAGCACGGCGCCGCGCGTGGGGATGCCCAGCAGCACCAGGCGGTCGACGTCGGGGTCGTGCTCGAGCAGCTCGTGGGCCATGCGCGTGATCGCGCGCCGCACGTCGTCGGCCTGCAGCAGGGTGCGCATGCGCCGTCCGACCTCCTTCCCCGTCTCTCTGGACGGTCCGTTAAAGGTGATCGTCAGCGAGCGTAGCGGGAGCCGCGGACGCCCTCCTCCGCGGCTCCCGGACGCCTGGCGCGGCCCTCCCCGCGACGCTCGGCCGGTCCGCAGGGACGCGGTGCTCGACTGGCGGCATGCCGACGAAGATCGAGTTGATCGTGGACGACCTGGACGACGCGGAGGCCTTCGAGGCGCGCGTGCCCGAGCTGCTGACGCAGGCGAGGGCGCTGCCGTGCCTCACGCGGCTGACGAGCGGGAAGGTCTGGCCCAAGGAGGACGGCACCCCGCGGCCCGCGCACCGCACGCTGCAGCTGTGGTTCGCCGACTACGACGCCGCCTCGGCCGCCGTCGGGTCGGAGGCGGGCCAGGTGTTCTTCGCCGCGTTCGTCGGCAGCGCCGGCGGGAAGGTGACCGGCCTGTTCACGGACGTCGAGACCGTGTGGGAGGCCGGCGAGGCGTGATCGCCGGACCGGATCCGGGACGACCGGACGGGGGGCGCCCCCGGTCGGAGGTCCCGGACCCGCTCAGGAGGTGGGGGTCGGATCCTTCACGACCGCGTTCAGCAGCCCGTTGACGAAGCCGGGGCTGTCGTCGGTCGACAGCTCCTTCGCCAGCTCGACGGCCTCGTCGATCGCGACGCCCACCGGCACCTCGTCGTTGAAGCGGGACTCCCACACGGCGATGCGCAGGATGCCGCGATCCACCGCGGGCATGCGGTCGAGCGGCCAGGAGGTCGAGTGGCGCGTGAGCAGGAAGTCGATCTCGTCGATGTGGTCGATCACGCCCTGCACGATCTGGCGGGCGTAGGGCCAGCTGGACGCCCGCTCGGGACGGGCGGCCGCGCGCAGCGCCTCCGCCTCGAGCGCCTGCTCGAGGCTGTCGCCCCGCACGTCGGCGCTGAACAGCACGTCGAGCGCGCGCTTGCGCGACTTGGTGCGCGCCGACACTAGGAGACGCGGCCCAGGTAGCCGCCCGTGCGGGTGTCCACCTTGACCTTCGTGCCCGTCTCGAGGAACAGCGGCACCTGGATCTCGGCCCCGGTCTCGAGCGTCGCCGGCTTGGTGCCCGCGCTCGAGCGGTCGCCCTGCAGGCCCGGCTCGGTGTAGGTGACCTCGAGCACGACGGAGGCGGGCAGCTCGACGTAGAGCGGGTTGCCGTTGTTCATCGCGATCTGGGCCGACTGGTTCTCGAGCAGGTAGTTCGCGGCGTCGCCGACGGTCCTGGCCGGGATCGGCAGCTGCTCGTACGTCTCGCCGTCCATGAAGACGAAGTCATCGCCGTCCTTGTACAGGAACTGGTAGTCGCGCCGGTCGACGTTCTCGATCTCGACCTTCGTGCCGGCGTTGTAGGTGCGGTCGACGACCTTGCCGGAGACGACGTTCTTCAGCTTCGTGCGGACGAACGCCCCGCCCTTGCCGGGCTTCACGTGCTGGAACTCGACGACGCTCCAGAGCTGCCCGTCGATCGAGAGGACGACGCCGTTGCGGATGTCGGCGGTGCTGGCCATGGTGCCTCCGTGGTCTCGTGCGGCCTCGGACCCGGTGGCAGCCGGGGAGGCCGACGGAGGAGTCTAGCGGTCGGTCCCGGACCGCTCCACGATCCAGGCCAGCGCCAGCCCGTAGCCCGCGGTGCCGAGTCCCGCGATGACGCCTGTGGCGACGGGCGAGACGACGGACACGTGCCGGAACTCGTCCCGGGCGTGCGGGTTCGAGATGTGCACCTCGATCAGCGGCAGGCCCGTCTCGGTGACGATCACGACGGCGTCGTGCAGCGCGTACGAGTAGTGCGTGAACGCCGCCGGGTTCAGGATCACGGGCGAACCGGTGTCGACGGCCTCGTGCAGCCAGCCGATCAGCGTCGCCTCGTCGTCGGTCTGCCGCAGCTCGACGCGCACGCCCTCGGGCGCCTGCTCGGACAGCGTCCGGGCCACGTCGGCCAGGGTCGTGGTGCCGTAGACGTCGGGCTGCCGCGTGCCGAGCCGCTGCAGGTTGGGGCCGTTCAGGACGAGGACGCGCACGGGGGTCGAGGCTAGCGGGGCAGCTGCGACGAGACGGGACCGGTCGCCGTGCGCAGCGGCTCGGCGCCCGGAGCGCTGAGGGTCAGCACCGCCTCCACGACGTGGTCGTCCCGCTCGACGGCCGCGGCGACCGCGGCGAGCGCCGCTGCGGCCTCGTGCTCCGCGGCGTCGCCGTCGAGGTCGACGGCCGCGACCAGGAAGACCCGGGACGAGCCCACGAACTCCAGGTGGAGGTACGACACGGTGGCGACGCCGGGCTGCTGCACGAGCATCCGCAGCACCGCGTCGCGGATGCGGGGCGACGGCGCCTGCCCGATGAGGAACCGCCGGTTCAGCCGGATGAGCAGGATCGCGACGACGCCCAGCAGCACGCCGATCAGGATCGAGCCGATCGCGTCGAAGACCGCGGAGCCGGTGATCTCGTGCAGCGCGATCCCGGCCGCCGCGATCAGCAGCCCGATCAGGGCGGCGGCGTCCTCGAAGAAGACCGCGCGCACGGTCGGGTCGGAGGTCGCGAGCACGTGCGGCAGCACGTCCTGCTCCTGCTCCGCCGCCGAGGCGCGCAGCTGCTTCAGGGAGCGCAGGAACGAGACGCCCTCCAGCACGAAGGAGACGGCGATCACGACGTAGGCGATCAGCGTGTTCTCGCTGGGCTCGTCCGACCCCAGCTCGCTGATGCCGTGCTGCACCGACACCGCCGCGCCGACGGTGAAGAGTCCCACTGCCGCGAACAGCGACCACACGTAGACGTCGCGCCCGTAGCCCAGCGGGTGCAGGGCATCCGGGGCCCGCGCGGAGCGCCGCTCCGCGATCACCAGGAACACCTCGTTGCCGGCGTCGGCCCAGGAGTGCGCGGCCTCTGCGACCATCGACGCCGACCCCGTCAGCAGCGCCGCCGCCGACTTCGCCAGCGCGATCAGCACGTTCGCGACCAGCGCGACGAGCACTGCCAGCAGCGAGCCGCTCGCTCCG
>JAKONM010000350.1 GCA_022701925.1 Microbacteriaceae bacterium | reverse complement strand
CCCGGTTCGTCCTCCGCCGCCGGCGCACGCCGGCCGCCCGCAGAAGGAGCGCGGCCCGATGACCTTCCTCGACCCGGTCTGGCTGCTGGTGCTGATCCCGCTGGCCGCGCTCGCCGTCGCCTACCTGGTCGCGCAGCGCCGCCGCCACCGCTACGCCGTGCGGTTCGCGAGCCTGCCGATGCTGAACCGGGTGGTGCCGAAGCGGCCCCGCTGGCGCCGCCACCTGCCGGCGGCGCTCGTGCTCGGCGCCCTGGCGGTCATCGGGGTCGCCGCGGGTCGTCCGCAGGTGGACCTCCGCGTCCGCTACGAGCAGGCGACCGTGATCGTGGCCGTCGACACCAGCGGCTCGATGCTGGCGGAGGACGTGCGCCCCAGCCGCATCGAGGCGGCCAAGGAGGCCGCGGCGACGTTCGTGGAGGAGCTGCCGGAGTCGTTCAACGTCGGCGCCGTCTCCTTCGCCGGCGGCGCGACGGTCGTGGCGCCCGCGACCACCGACCACGCGGAGGTCGCCGAGCGCATCCGCGACCTCGAGCTGTCCGGGGGCGGCACCGCCATCGGCGAGGCCGTGGCCGCGTCCGCGGCCGAGGTGCTGCGGGTCGCGGCCGAGGGCGAGGAGGACGCGGAGGAGGACGGCGCGGCGGCCGCCGGGGACGAGGCGGCCGCCGACATCCCCGCCCGGCTGGTGCTGCTGTCCGACGGCGACAACACCTCGGGCCGCTCGCCGACCGAGGGGGCCCGCGCGGCGGTCGAGAACGGCATGCCCGTCTCGACGATCGCCTACGGCACCCCGGAGGGCTTCATCCTGAACGACGCCGGGCGCCCGCAGACGGTGCCCGTGAACGAGGACGTCCTGCGCGAGCTGGCGCAGGCGACCGACGGCCGCTTCTACACGGCCGACAGCGACGAGCGCCTGAACCAGGTGTACGAGGACATCGGCTCGTCCATCGGGTTCCGCGTCGAGCCGGTGGAGGTCACGCCCTGGCTGGTCGTCGCCGGTCTGCTGCTGGCGCTCGTCGCCGCGGCGCTCTCCCTCCGCTGGTCCTCCCGACTGATCTGACGAAAGGACTCCCGACATGAGCGACGACGACCCCTCCCGCCGGCCCGCCCCTGCTGAGCAGGACCGCTGGCCGGGGCTGGGCAGGCCGACCGGGCCGCAGCGCTGGACGGTCGCGGCCCCTGCAGCCGCACCGCGTCCGGCAGCCCCGACACCGCAGCCCGCACCGCCGCTCGTCGCGGCGGCACGGGCGGGGGCGGTCCGGTCCGGAGTCCCGCCGGTGACCGGAGCGCCGCCGACGGCGTCGGCGCCCCGGTCCCGGCGGGGCGGCTCCGGGGGAGCCGTGGTGCTGGCGGCCCTGCTGGTCGGCGCCCTCGGCGGCGGGGCGACCGCGTGGGCGGTCGGCGAGGTGCGCACGCCGGCCGCGCGCCAGCTGGCGGTGCCCGGCGCGACGAACGCCCCCGGCACGGAGACGGAGGCGGCCGCCCAGGCGATCCTGCCGTCGGTCGTGCAGGTGCGCACGACCCGCGGCAGCGGCTCCGGCTGGGTGCTGGACGACCAGGGGCACGTGGTGACCAACCACCACGTGATCGACGGAGCGACCAGCGTGCAGCTGCTCACCAGCACCGGCCGCACGGTGCGGGCGACGGTCGTCGGCAGCGACGAGGACGCCGACATCGCGGTGCTGCAGACCTCGGCCGCCGACCTGCCGGCGGCCGAGGTGGGCCGCAGCTCGACGCTGCAGATCGGCCAGCCGGTCATCGCGGTGGGGTCGCCGCTCGGGCTGAACGGCACGGTCACCAGCGGCATCGTCAGCGCTGTCGACCGCGGGACGCGGTCGAGATCGACCCCGATGGTGCAGACCGACGCCTCCATCAACCCGGGCAACTCGGGCGGGCCGCTGGTCGACCTGGAGGGCCGGGTCGTGGGCGTGAACACCTCCATCGCGACGCTCGGCTCGGGCAACATCGGCATCGGCTTCGCGGTGCCCGTCGACCGGGCCGTCGCCGTGGCGGAGCGGTTGATCGGCTGAGTCCCTCGCTCATCCCTCGCGGTGGCGGGCCGGTGCGTCGATCGGTCCGTAGCGCGCTGCGGGGGAGCGGGTCGCCCGTGCCCAGATCCCGTCCCCGTGGCTCCAGTGCCACCACGCCGTCGGGTGCCGGACCAGGCCGGCGCCCGACAGCGCATCGGCCAGCAGGCGGCGCTCGAAGCGGGCCTCGGCGGAGACGGCCGCGTCGAGCCCGAGGTCGCCGCCGCCCTCCTCCTCCTCCTCGGCGCAGGGACCCGTGCGCGGGCCCAGGTCCACGGGCCGCCCCAGCCGATCGACCATCGCGACGTCGACCGCCGCGCCCGCGGCGTGCGCCGCGACCTCGGCGGGTGAGCGGTCGCGGCCCCCGCTCACCTCGGCGGGGGAGCGGTGCCCCGCCACCACCAGCAGGCGCCGGCCGGGCGGCAGCAGCAGCCCGGCCACCGCCAGGCGCGCGGCGAGGCCGCTGCGCACGAGGGGCCGTCCGCCCACGGCGACGACGCCGTGCGGCACGGGCACCAGGGGCTCGCCGCACTCGCGGACGGGCACGGCGCGGCTCTCGGGATCGGTGAGCAGGACGGTCACGGGTGCAGCGTCCCGCGGGGGCGGCGCCCGGCGGATCGGCCTGCGGGCCCTCCTCCCTCCGCTCCGAGTCGCGACGTCCCTCATCCGCTCGGCGGAGCCGCCGACCGCTCAGGCGCCGTGGCTGCAAGGGAATCGCGGTGGTCCGCCGGCCGTTGAGTCCTCATGAGGAGGCGGGCGGATGGTGCAGCTGGACCGGGCGGCGCGGCTGGAGGCGGCGATGCGCCGCGACGGCGCGACCTGCGTGTGGTGCGGCGGCGCGTTCGACTCCCGCAGCAGGCCCACCACCGAGCACGTGGTGCCGCGCTCCAAGGGCGGGCCGTCGTGGGCGGAGAACGAGGTCGCCGCCTGCCGGCGCTGCAACGGCGAGCGCGGGCACCGGGCCCTGGTCGAGTGGCTGGACGAGTGCGAGCGCCGCGGATGGCACCCCGACGTCGGCCGGTTGGAGCGGTCGCTGGTCGCGCTGCGCGCCGCGATCGCCGAGCGCGGCGGCCAGCGGAGGGCCCGTCCCGAGCTCGACGCCCAGCTGCGCCGCCTGCGCAAGCGCGCCGCCTGAGCCCGTCCGCCCGCGGTCGGCGGCGATCGCCGCCGACGCGGATCCGGGGGTGCAGCGACGGCTTCCTACCCTGGTCGCATGCAGCAGCACCGACCCGTCGCCCTGATCACCGGCGCCAGCCGCGGCATCGGCCGCGCCGTCGCCGCCGACCTGGGCCGCACCCACCACGTGCTCGTCGGCGGCAGGGACGAGGAGGCGGTCGCGGAGGTCGTGGCGGCGCTGCCCTCCGCGGCGGGCTTCGTGGCCGACCTCGTCGACGACGCCCTGCCCGCACTGCCCGAGCGGCTGGACGTGCTGGTGCACTCCGCGGGGGTCGAGGACGGCGACGCGGTCGGCGACACGGACCGGGCGACGTGGCGGCGGGTGTTCGAGGCGAACCTGTTCGCGGTCGCCGAGCTGACCCGGCTCGCGCTGCCCGCCCTGCGTGCCGCCCGCGGCACGGTGGTGCTGGTGAACAGCGGCTCCGGCTTCAGCAGCGCCCCCGGCGGCGCGGTCTACGCGGCGTCGAAGTTCGCGCTGCGGGCCCTTGCCGACGCGCTGCGGGAGGAGGAGCGGCAGGCCGGCGTGCGGGTCGTGTCGGTGCACCCGGGTCGGACCGACTCGGACATGCAGCGGGCCAAGGTCGAGAAGGAGGGGCGCGACTACGACCTGCGCTTCCTGCTGGACCCCGCGGACGTCGCCGCCGTGGTGCGCACCGCGGTCGATCTGCCGCCCGGCGCCGTGCTGGAGACCGCCTCCGTGCGCCCCTCCGCGGTGCGCTGACCGCGCGGGAGCGGGAGGCCGGCCGAGCCCGATCGGGCTCCCGGGCCGGGCTCGGGTGCGCAGGACGACACTGGACGACCGTGACCCAGTACGCACCCGAGTTCCAGACGATCCTCGACCGCGAGCCCGAGCCGCAGGGCGGCGTCGCGACCCGCGAGGTCGACTACGACGTGGACGGCACCGCCTGCCGCGGCTTCCTGGCCGTGCCAGCGGGCGGCGGCCCCCACCCGGGCGTGCTGGTGGTGCACGACTGGATCGGCGTCAGCGACATGGTGCGCATGCGCTGCGAGATGCTGGCCCGCCTGGGCTACGCGGCCTTCGGCGCGGACGTCTACGGGGCCGACGTGCGACCGTCGCAGGCCGAGGCCGCCGGGGTCGCGGGCTCCTACTACGGGGACCAGGACCTGTGGCGGCGACGGGTCGTCGGCGGCTTCGAGCGCATGCTGCAGGAGGACGCGGTCGACGCCTCGCGCACCGCCGCGATCGGCTACTGCTTCGGCGGCTCGTCCGTGCTGCAGCTGGCGCGCACCGGCGCAGCGGTCGACGGCGTCGTCAGCTTCCACGGCGGCCTGCAGACGGGCCCGGAGGGGGAGGCGCAGCGCATCCGCGCGAAGCTGCTGGTGCTCACCGGCGCTGCGGACCCGGTGGTGCCCGACGCCGACGTGCAGGCGCTGGAGGACGAGCTGCGCACGGCGCCGCAGGTCGACTGGCAGCTGACCAGCTACTCGGGCGCGATGCACGCCTTCACCGTGCCGGGCACGGACGCGCCCGACCACGGCGCCCAGTTCCAGGCCGCAGCCGAGCGGCGCAGCTGGGCCGCGATGAAGGACTTCCTGCAGGAGGTGCTCGTCGACCGGTGACGGGAGGCGCGTCGCCTCCGGTCAGGGTTCGACGGAGGCGACGCGCACCGTGATCATCCGGTCGGTGATCCGTGCGCCGTCGAGCACCGAGCGCACGACGTCGGCGACGGCCTGCACGGCCTCCGGCGCAGGTGAGTCGCCCGTCAGCGCCAGGTCGACCTGCACGCTGGTGACGCCGTCGTGCACCTCGGCCGTGACGGTGTCGTCCGCGGCCAGGGCGCCGAGCACCCCCTGCGCGCTGCCGAGCACGCCGGGCAGCAGCACGCGGCGCGGCGGGTAGAGGCGCCGCACCTCGGGCATCGCCCGGATCCGGGCGGCGATGGTGCCGGTCAGCAGGTCCAGGTCGGTCATGCCGCCCCTCCGTCCCGCGGCGCGTCGACGTCCTCGACGTCCACGTCGACCCGGCTGGCGCGCAGCCGGGTGTGGCGGGCGATCACCGCGGCGATGTGCTGCCGCAGGCGGTCGGCGGCCTCCGGGATCGGCACGCCGTGCGCGACGGTGACGCCGGTGCGCACGACGACCTCGGCGCCGGGGTCCAGGTCGCCCTCGAACCGCACGCGGCCCATCAGGAAGCCGGGCTCGTCGTCGCCCGCCGATCGGACCAGGCCGCGCAGCGCGCCCTCCGTCATCACCAGGCGGGCGTCGGGCCCGCCGTCGACCAGCACGAAGTCGGCGCCTGCGTGCGCGTCGAGCGCGATGCCGCCCATCACCCGGGACACCCAGTCCTCGTCGTCCGGCGGCGCGCCGTCGTCCAGCAGCAGCTCCGGCGCCACCCTGCGCAGCCGCTCGAGCGCCGCCAGCGCGTGCTGGCAGGCCGGGGAGGCGTCGATGGTCGGGTCCGGCGGCGTCCTGTCCGCGTCCAGGTAGTCCGCCAGCTGGGCGATGGTGTGCCCGTCGAGGTCGTCGGGCTCCCGGGCGATCGCCTCCAGCGCGGCGCTCGTGCTCTCGTCCATGGTCACCTCCAGTCGTCCAGCCGTGCCATCAGTGTGGTGCGTGCACGGGCGAGCAGTCCGCGCACGGTGGAGACGGGCACGCCCAGCTCCTCCGCGACCTCCTCGTAGGAGAGGCCGCCCAGCTCGCGCATCGTCCAGGCCTGGCGCTGCTGCTCGGGCAGCGCGTCGAGCGCCGCGTGCAGCGAGCCCGCCAGCGCGCTGGCGTCGGCCATCGACTCGGGCCCCGCGCCCTCGGCAGCGGGCGCGTCGACGTCGTCCACGTCGTCGTGGTGCTTGAGCCCGCGCAGCAGGTCGACGGCCTTGCGGCTCGTCACCCGCACCAGCCAGCTGCGCACCGCCGAGTGGTCCTGCAGCTGCGGCAGCTGCTGCCAGGCCGTGATCAGGGCCTCCTGCACGACGTCGTCGGCGCTGCTCGCCGCGCTGCCCAGCACCCGGCGGGCGTACCCGCGCAGCAGGCCGCCGTGCCGGCGCACCAGCACCGCGAAGGCGCGCGCGTCCCCGTCGGCGGCGCGGCCGGCCAGCAGGGCGTCGGACGCCTCGTCCAGCACGGGCGTCCGCACCTCGGGCGCGGTGGACAACGGGGCTCCGTTCTGCGGCCCCGGGTCCGGGCCGGTGCGCAAGGGTGCCACACCTCCGCGTGACCACCCGACCGGCGAGGACGATCGATCACCCCCCGTTCGGGACTCTCCAGCGCTCGATCTGCTCACTTCCAGCCGCAGTCCAGCGGGATTCCAGTAGAAACCTGGGAGTCGCCTGAAGCGTCGTGACGACAGGCCGTCCGATCGCGTCTTCTCCATGACCGCAAGGGAGCCGGTGGACAACCGGCCCCGAAGACATCAACCCGATGGGAGCCATCAATGTCGTCCACCACCCCCACGACGTCCGCCGTCTCGAAGTCCTCCGCCTCGAAGTCGGTCGCCTCGACCGGTCCGGTCGCCTCGGCCGGCACGGCCGGCAGCACCACGATCGCCGACGGCGTCGTGTCGAAGATCGCGGGCATCGCCACGCGCGACGTCCCCGGCGTGCACGACCTGGGCGGCGGCGCGAGCCGTGCCATCGGCGCGATCCGCAACCGCATCAACCAGACCGACCTGTCCCAGGGCATCTCGGTGGAGGTCGGCGAGACCCAGGTCGCCGTCGACGTGACGCTGGTCGCCGAGTACCCGATGAGCCTGCAGCAGATCGCCGACGACGTGCGTTCGGCCGTCACCGACGCGATCGAGTCCTACGTGGGCCGTGAGGTCACCGAGGTCAACGTGACCATCACCGACGTGCACATCCCGTCCGAGGACGACTCGGACGACGCGCAGAACTCGCGCGTCCAGTGACCCCGACCCAGACCGGCATGGCGATCGGCGCGATCCTCGCCATCGTCGGGGCCGCCTTCGGGTTCGGCGCCTTCCTGGGGACCGCCGTGGCGATCGCCATCGGCGCCCTGGTCGGCCGCTACGTCGAGGGCCGGTTCGACCCGTCCAGCGTGCTGGCCGCCTTCAGCGGCAAGCGCAGCTCGTCGTGAGCGCCGCGGTCGCGGCGGCGCCTGCGCTGAAGAGCGAGTCCCGTGGGCGCACGCGCATCACGAGCAGGGCCCTTCAGCGCGTGGTCGCCGCCGTGGCCGGCGAGGCGCTCGGCGTCGACGCCAAGCACGTCGACGCCGACCTCACCGACCACGAAGGGGTGATGGACCTGCAGGTCCAGGCCCCGATCACGGTGCCCTCGATCGCCCGGATCCGCGAGGACGCCCGGGCGCTGGAGCGGGTGGGCGGATCGGTCCTCGACCGGGCGGCCGCCGCCGAGTCCACCATCCGGGACCGGGTGCGCGACCTCACGGGTTACGACATCCGTCGGGTGACGCTGCGCATCACGGACATCGACATCAACACGGGGAGCAGGGTCCGATGAGTGACGCGAACGCGGCCTACAGCCGCATCCGGCGCCGCGAGACCCACGCGTCCCGCTCACGGCCGGCCATCGTCACGGCGGTCGTCCTGGTCCTGGCGCTGGCCTACCTCGTGACGGAGATCGTGCTCGCCGCCGCCGGGCAGCAGCCGCTGCTCGCCTCGCCGACCCAGATGGTCCAGGGGTTGTCGTCCCTGGGCGGCGTGCCGGTCGTCTGGTTCGTCGTCGGCGGGATCGTCCTGGTCGTGCTCGCGCTGGTCCTGATCGTCCTGGCGATCGGCGGCGGGCGTCGTTCGCGGCACGTGCTCGACGACGACCGCGCGGTCGTCGTCGTGGACAACGAGGTGATCGCGTCCGCCCTGGTGCGCGCGGCCGCCGACGCCGACTCGGTCGACCCCGACCGGGCCGTGGCCGCGGTGACCCACCGCGCCGCGACCGTGCGCGTCACGCCCAGCTCGGGCGTGAGCGTGAACAGCGACGCGATCCGTCGGGCGCTCGACGAGCGCCTGCAGGCATGGGGCCTCAAGCCGGCCCTGCGGGCCAGGGTCCGCATCGAGAAGCAGGGGAAGGTCGGAGCATGAACGGCACCAACCGCGGTCTGAACCGCTTCTTCCTGCTCGTGGTCGGCCTGGTCCTGCTGGCCCTCGGTGCGGGTGCGATCGCCCTCGCGGCGCTGCCGAACGTGCTGGGCGACTGGGGCAACCAGGCCAAGTCGGTGGCGGACAACGCGCCCGACTGGGTGGCTGCGCCGTCCGTGGGTCAGGTCAGCCTGCTGACCGTGCTCATCGGCGTCGTCGCGGTCGTCCTCGCGCTGCTGCTGATCCTGTTCATCGCCCGTCACGGCCAGGGGCGCACGTCCCGCGTGATCGACGACCGCACCAGCGACACCGGGCGCACGCTCGTCGAGCTGGGCGTGCCGAAGTCGCTGCTGGCGGCCGAGCTGGACGACCGGGACGAGTTCGTGTCGACCCGCGTCAGCGCGTACGACGTGAAGGGCACGCCGACCCTCAAGGTGTCGGTGCAGTGCCGGCGCGGCGTCTCCCCGGTGGAGGCGGCCCGCATCGTCACCGAGGCCCTGTACGGGATGGACGAGGTGCTCGGCACCCGCCTGCCCGCGATGGTCCAGGTGACCGGCGGATTCCGCAGCCGCAGCGCAGCCCGGGCCCGGCTGGCCTAGGGCATCACACGCTTGACCCCGCCGCGGCGACCGTCGCGGCGGATGACCGGAGAAGGAGAGGAAGAACCGATGGCACTCGGAGACAAGATCCAGAACGCTGCTCAGGACCTGGCCGGCAAGGCCAAGGAGGCCGCGGGCAAGGCGACGGACAACGAGAAGCTCGAGGCCGAGGGGCGGGGCGACCAGACGGCTGCCGACGCCAAGAAGGCCGGCGAGAACGTCAAGGACGCCTTCAAGAACTGAGGCCCTCCTGGCCCGAAGGGGCGGACGTCTGCAGAGACGTCCGCCCCTTCTCCACATGCGGTGCGCGGCCGGTGCTCGGCGCTCGCACCGCTGCCGCACCCGCGACTCCCACCTCGCACCCCTTAGATCCGTACCGGAGGTCTTCTCATGGCTCGACTGATCCGCTTGCTGCCCGTGCTCATCCCGATCTTCCGCAAGGCGCTGCGCAACCCGACCGTGCGCCGCAAGCTGGGCCTGAAGCCGGTGGACGGCGACGGGCGCACCGGCCGTTCCGGTCGACGCTGACCCGCGGACGGCCGGGCTGCTGCCCGGCCGTCGTCGCGCCGGGACTGTCGGGAGCCGCCGGTCAGTAGGAGTCGCCCGGGTGTTCTGAAGCACCAGGCGATGGTCATGAGCGGACCCTCCTCATGACGCGGCCGCCGAGGGTCGAGTGCTCTGCCTCTCCGGCACCCTCTTCCGTGCGTGACCCGCCGGGACCGCGGCTCCGCAGCGAGTGCGATTCGCGCGAAGGTCGCCCCTACGCGGCGGTGTCCCAGGGGGCTGCTTCCTCGTGCTCGTCGTCGTCTTCTGCGGCGGGTGCGCGTGCGGGTCGGATGCAGAGTGTGGGTTTCTTGACGGCGCGGCCGCCCCAGCGGGTGGTGTTCCAGGTGAGGGTGCTGTCGGCCGCTCGTTGGACGTCGACGTAGCCGTCGTCCTTGGTCTGGTGGTCGCTGCGGCACAGTGCGGACAGGTTGAGGTGGGTGGTTCTGCCGCCGTGCTCGACGCGGACGACGTGGTCGATGTCCGCAT
>JAKONM010000347.1 GCA_022701925.1 Microbacteriaceae bacterium | reverse complement strand
TTCGGCAGGGGCGCCATCGAGGGCGTCGCCGCCCCCGAGAGCGCGAACAACGCCGCCGCCAACGCCAACTTCATCCCCACCCTCGCGCTCGGCATCCCCGGCGGCGCGACGACGGCGGTGCTGCTGGGCGCGTTCACCATCTACGGCCTGCAGCCGGGCCCGCTGCTCTTCGAGGAGCAGCCGCGCCTGGTGTGGGGCCTGCTGGTCTCGTTCTTCATCGGCAACCTGATGCTGCTGGTGCTGAACCTGCCGCTCGCCCCGGCCTTCGCGCAGATGCTGCGCATCCCCTACGGGTACCTGTACCCGATCATCCTCATCACCAGCTGCGTCGGCGCGTTCTCCATCAGCAACAACGTCTTCAGCATCTGGATCGTGCTCGCCGCCGGCGCCGCCGGGTTCGTCATGAAGCAGTACGACCTGCCGATGGCGCCCCTGGTGCTGGGCCTGGTGCTCGGCCCGCTGTTCGAGAAGGCCCTGGTGCAGACCTCGGCCATCGGCAACGGCGACCTCACCGTGGTGCTGGCCAGCCCCATCGCGGTGACCGTGCTCCTGCTGGCGGGCCTGCTCGCCTTCGGCCCGCAGCTGTGGGGCCTGGCCCGTCGCCGCTCCAGCGGCCGAGGCGGCCCGGGCGGCACGGGCTCCTCCGGCTCGTCCGGCCCGTCCGCCGGGACCCCGGCGCCCACCCCGGCGGGCGTCGCGTGAGCACCGGCTCGCTCGCCGCGGCCTCGGTGCGCCAGGGTGCGCCCATGGCCACCGCCCCGCTGCAGCGCCGCGCACTGCGCGACGACGTGTACGACTCCGTGCTCGACATGCTCCTCTCCGGGGAGATCGCGCCGGGTGAGTCGATCGGCATCTACACCGTCGCACGCGCCCTCGGCGTCTCCCAGACCCCCGTGCGGGAGGCGATGGCGCAGCGGGAGCACACAGGCCTGGTGGAGCGCACCGCGCTGAAGGGCTACCGCGTCTCCCCGCCGCTGCCGCCGGAGGCGATGGTCGAGCTGGTCGACGCGCGCTCGGTGGTGGAGATCGCCGCCGCGCACGCCGCGGTCGCCGACGTCGTCGCGCTGCTGCCGGAGCTGCGCGCCGCCCACGCGGCCCACGAGGAGGCCACCGAGGCGCTGGAGGCCTCGCTCGGGGGCGAGGGCGCGGTGGTCCCGCTGCCGCAGCTGCGGGCCTACTTCGACGCCGACTGGGAGTTCCACCTCACGGTCTTCCGCCACTCCGGCAACCGGTTCCTGCTGCAGATGTCCGAGCAGCTCGGCTCGCACCTGCACCGGTTGCGCCAGACCGCCGGGCACGCCAGCAGCGACGCCCGCCAGGCCCTGGCCGAGCACGCCCACGTGCTCGACGGGTACGCCTCGGCGGACCCGCTGCTGGGCGCCGCCCGCATGCAGGAGCACCTCGCCGCCGTCCGCGCCCGCGTCGTCGCCGACGGCTGAGCGCCCCCACTCCCCCACCCCAGGAGACCCACCGTGACCACCACCCACGCCGCGCGGACCGCGGCGACCCCCAGCGCCACCGCGGCGGACTGGCCGATCGGCGCCGCCGTCATGCAGTTCCCCGGCACCCAGCCCGACGGCACCCCGACCACCCACGCCCCAGCACCGGTCTGGCGCCGGGTGCTGCGCGAGGTGCACGCGGCGGGCTTCGACCACGTCGACCTCACCGACGCGTGGGTCTCGCCCGGCCAGCTGCCCGCGGAGCGCCGCGCCGAGCTGCGCGAGCTGCTCGACGAGGTGGGCCTCGGCGTCAGCGCGGTGTCGCTGACCCGCCGCAGCGTCATCGACCCCGACCCGGCCACCGCCGAGGCCAACCTGGAGCACACCCTCGCCTCCGTCGACGCCGCCGCCGACCTCGGCGTGGGCGTGCTGTGCGTCGGGCTGCACCGCCCGCTCACCCCCGCGCAGCAGGCAGCGCACTGGTTCTGGCTGGCCGAGGGGGCGGGCGACCCGCTCGACGACGACGCCGTGCGCTCGGTGCTCGTCGAGCGGCTGAGGCTCGTGGGCAGCCGCGCCGCCGACCGCGGCGTGCAGGTCTCCCTGGAGATGTACGAGGACACCTTCCTCGGTGACGGCCCCTCCGCCGTCGCGCTCGTGCAGGACGTCGGGCTCGCGAACGTCGGGCTGAACCCCGACGTCGGCAACTTCGTGCGCCTGCACCGGCCCGTGGAGCACTGGCGCCGCACGCTGGAGCTGACGCTGCCGCACGCCAACTACTGGCACGTCAAGAGCTACTTCCGCGACGAGGACCCGGCCACCGGCTCCTACGCCACGGCCCCGGCCCCGATGGACCTCGGTGTCATCGACTACCGCTGGGCCGTCCAGACCGCGCTCGAGGTGGGGTTCTCCGGTCCCTTCTGCGTGGAGCACTACGGCGGTGACGGGCTCGCCGTCGCCGCCCGCAACCGCGACTACCTGCGTCACCTGCTCGCCGTGAAGCTGGAGGCCCGCGCGTGAGCCGGCAGCTGGTCAACGACCCGGCGGCCTTCGCCGACGAGGCGCTCGCCGGCTTCGCGGCCGCGCACCCCGAGCACGTGCGCCTGGTGCCCGGTGGCGTCGTGCGCGCCGAGCCGCTGCCGCGGGGGCGCGTCGCGCTCGTCGTCGGCGGCGGCACCGGGCACCACCCCGCCTTCGCCGGCTGGGTGGGGGAGGGGCTCGCCGCCGGCGCGGCCTGCGGCGGGGTGTTCGCCTCGCCGGCGGCCTCCCAGATCCGCTCGGTGGCGCTGGAGGCCGAGGCGGGCGGCGGTGTGCTGCTGGCGTACGGCAACTACGCCGGTGACGTGCTCCACTTCGGCCT
>JAKONM010000196.1 GCA_022701925.1 Microbacteriaceae bacterium | reverse complement strand
AGGCTGATGCCCCAGGTGGCGAGCATGGTGTCCATCATCCGCCCGTAGAGGAAGCGGATCACGGTGCGCTCGATCACGAGGCCGATCAGCCCGACGACGAGGGGGGGCAGCACCAGCATCGCCACCCAGACGTTGACTCCGGCATCGACCGCGACCACCGCGGTGTAGGCGCCGAGCATCATGAACTCGCCATGCGCCAGGTTGATGATCCGCATCATCCCGTAGATCACGCCGAGTCCGAGCGTGATCAGCGCCAGCGTGGCGATGCCGGTCAGGACGTTGAACCCGAGCAGTCCCGCGAGGTCCATGCCGCCTCAGCCCTTCAGGTCGGGCGTGAACTGCTTGTTCGTGCGCGGCGTCTTGAGGAGGTCGCAGGCGCCGCCGGTATCGGCCGGGAACTGGTCGGGGAAGGTGGCGAGCACCTCCCAGGCCCTGTCCTTGGGCCGCGCGAGGTAGGTGCTGCGGGTGGTGTGGTGGGTCGCCCCGTCCATCGTCACCGTGCCGGTGGGGCCCTCGTAGGAGATGCCCGATTCGAGCGCCGCGACGACCGCCTCGCGCTCGACCGAGCCCGCCTTCCTCACGCCTTCGGCCCAGAGCATGATGCCGTCGTAGGTGGCGGTGTCGAGCTCGCCGAGATCGGTGAGGTCGGCGGCGAATTTCGCCTGCATCCCCTTCACGAAGTCCTGGCTCTTGGGCGCCGGCAGGTTGTTGTACCAGCCGTAGCAGGTGACGATGCCGTTGGTGGTGGAGGGGTCCATGGTGGTGAGTTCGTCGCCGAGCCCGAACACGCTGGCGCCCATCGGGATCTTGCCCTTCATGCCGGCGGCGTCCCACTGGCGGTAGAAGCCGGAATGGTTGGCGCCCACCAGCGCCGAGAGCACCATCTCGGGCTGGGCCTGCTGGATGCGGCTGATGGCGGAGGAGAAGTTCGTCACGTCCAGGGGAAAGAAGTCGGTGCCGGCGACTGAGCCGCCGCCGTCCTTGATGAACTTCGTCATCCAACTCGCGGTGATGTGCCCGTAATTGTAGTCGGCAGCTATGATGTAGGCCTTCTTGCCCCAGTTCTTGAGGGCGTAGTCGACCGTGTGGTTCACGGTCTGGGCCGGCGTCGTGCCGGTGCAGAACACGTTGCGGTCGCAGACGCCGCCCTCGTACTGGGTGTTGTAGAAGTACAGAGTCTTGGAGCGCCCGAAGATCGGCCGGATCGCCTCGCGCGAGGCCGAGGTGATGCCGCCCTGGATGACGTCGACCTTCTCCTTGAGCGCCAGCTGCTGCGCGTACTGCGTGTAGAGCTGCATGTTGGACTGGGTGTCGTAGGCGAGGATCTTGACCGGGCGCCCGAGCAGGCCGCCTGCCTTGTTGATCAGCTCGACCGCGTACTCGGTCGTCTCGATCATCCGCCTGCCCTCGAGGCCCAGCGCCCCGGTGCCGTCGAGCAGGCTACCGAGCTTGATCGGCTCCGCAGCCAAGCCATTGCGGGCGAAGAACGGCATGGCCACCGTGCCGGCGGCCACCGCGCCGAGGCGAAGGGCACCGCGCCGGCTGATCCTGCACTCGTTCATACCTGACGCTCCGCTCCTGCGCCGACCTCGATCGGCCGACACGTACGAGCGAAGGCTGCAAAACGGATGCCAACATTTTCAACAAATCACACATCAAAGTCCGCAGCCGCTCGGGCACGGTGATCCACGCCACTGCGTCCCAGACGGCAACGTCGAGGGGTTGGGCAGGCACCAAGGCTGAACTGCCCCCGTACGGGATGCACCGGCAAAGACGTTTCGTCCCCGAGGCAAGCGAGGGACTAGATGTAGGTCGACGCCATCACCGGCGCCCCGTCGAGCACGTGCGCCAGCATGTCCAGGCTCCGGCTGATCTCGGACCGCGTCGCGGGGCCGCCGAGGCAGAGCCTGACCGCTTCCGGGGGCTGACCCGCGACGCAGAACGCGTCGCTGCCGACCACGCCGAGCCCGGCGGAGCGGCCCTGGCTGGCGAAGGCGGAGCGGGTCCAGCCGTCGGGCAGCGTCAGCCAGATGTGGAAGCCGTGCGGGTCGGCGGTCACGCTTTCCGGCGGCAGGAGCGCGGCGGCGATGGTCTGGCGGGCGCGGGATTCCTCGCGGATGAAGTGCAGGATCGCGTCGGCCGTGCCGTCCTCGATCCAGCGCGTGGCCAGCGCGGTCGTGATCGGCGAGGCCATGACGGTGGAGGCGCGCAGCGCCGCCCCCAGGGGGAGCGCCGTGCGGGCGCTCGGCGCCACGAGAAAGGCCAACCGCAGGCCCGCGCCCAGGCACTTGGCGAGCCCGGCGACGTAGTAGGTGATCTCGGGAGCCAGCGTGGCGAAGCTCGGGGGCGGCGCCGGGCAGATACGGGCGTAGGCGTCGTCCTCGATGATGGCGACGGCGTAGCGGCGCGCCACCGCGACGATGGCATCCCGGCGAGCCCGCGGGACGGTGGTCGTCGTCGGATTCTGAAGCAGCGGATTGAGATAGATCGCCCTGGGCGCGACCCGGGTGCAGGCCGCGGCGAACGCGTCGGGATCGATCCCGTGGCGGTCCATGGGCAGCCCGACGAGGCGAAGGCCGAGATGCGCGGCGAGCGCCCTGACGCCCGGATAGGTCAGGGCCTCGGCGCAGATCGTGTCGCCCGGCCGGGCGACGTGGGCGAGGATGCCGGCCAGCGCGCTGTGCGCGCCGGGGCAGATCAGCAGCCGGTCCCGCGGGGCCGGGACGCCGCGGCCCGCGAGCCACCGGATCGCCGCCGCCTTGTCCCGCTCCGTGCCGCCGAATCCCTGGTAGCGCAGCAGGTTCGGCAGGTCGGCCGACACCGCGACCAGGCCTTCCCGCATGCGTGCGAGGAGAGCCGGGTCGGTGGGCTCGGGCGGCAGGTTCATCGTGACGTCGACGGGACCCCGAGGGGGCCGTGCCTCGGGCCGAACCGAGCGGACCTGATCGAGGACGAAGGTGCCCTGCCCGACCCGTCCCTCCACCAGCCCTCGCCTGTGGGCCTCGACGTAGCCGCGCGCCACGGTGGTGAAGTTGAGATCGAGCGCCTCGGCGAGGGCGCGCTGGGGCGGCAGGCGGGTGCCGACGGCGAGCCGGCCGATTCGGATGTCCTCGGCGAGCGCCTCGACGATGGCGA
>JAKONM010000310.1 GCA_022701925.1 Microbacteriaceae bacterium | reverse complement strand
CGCTCGCTCGGGCGCTCCCAGCAGCGGGGCCGGCGCTGCTGGGCCTGCTCATCGGGCTCGCCTGGTGGCTGCTGGCGCCGACCGGGCCGGTGGTGCTGCTGCAGGGCGGCTCGGTGCTCTCCCAGGTCGACCCCGAGCAGAGCGCCGCGCAGGACGGCGTGCTCGTGCTCCTCGGCGCCGTCGCGGGGCTGCTGTGCGGGCTGGGCGGGGCAGCGCGACCGGGGGAGTCGCCGACGCGCCGGAGCCTGCTGGTGGTGGCGGGGTGCCTGTTCGGCTCGGCGCTGGCCGCCGCGGTCGGGGGGCTGCTGGGCCCGCCGTCGGTGGCCTCCCAGCTGGCGGCGGGGGCCACGCCGGCGGAGGGCCTGGTCAGCCCGCTGATGGCCCACAGCACCGGGGTGCTGCTGGTGTGGCCCGCCGTCGCGGCGCTGGTGATGTGCGCCGGCCACCTGGCTGCGGCCTGGACCGGCTCCTCCCGCGCCCGCGCTGAGGCTGACGCGGAGGAGCCGACTGACGCGGATGCCCCCCACCCCCTCCGCGACGATCGAGGGACTTAGGCCTGCTCGGCGTACCCGGCTTCCCCGATCGTCGCGGAGCGGGGGAGGCGGGGGAGGCGGGGGGCGGGGGTCAGCGGCGGCGGGTGAGCTGGACGAGCACCTCGGCGTGCTCGGTCTGGGGGAACATCGCGAACAGGCGCCCTCGCACGGGCACCCAGCCGGGCAGCGCCTCCAGGTCGCGGGCCAGCGACACCGGGTTGCAGCTGGAGTAGACGAGGTGCCGAGCGCCACCGTCGGCCGCAGCGCCCTCGAGCCAGGCGCAGAGCCGCTCGCCCAGCCCGCGCCGCGGAGGGTTGACGACGACGACGTCGGGCGCGCCCTCCTGCTGCTCCGCCCAGGACGTGGCGTCGGCGCTGGTGAACGCCGCCTGCTCCTGCGTGAGCCCCATCGACGCCGCGGCGTCGCGGGCCGCTGCGACCGCCTGCTCGCTCGTCTCGACCCCGACGACCGACCGCCCGGGACCGGCGACGTGGAGCGCGAAGCCGCCGGCGCCGCAGTAGAGGTCCCACACGGTGAGCGGGGCGCCGTCGCCCTGCTGCGCGAGGGGCTCGGCGAGCTCGTCGACCCAGGCGGCGACCTGCCGGTAGAGCTGCCCGGCGACGTCGGTGTTGGTCTGCAGGAACCCCTGCGGCCGGGTGAGCAGCGCGACCGAGCCCTGCCTCACCGGGAGGCGGGTCTGCTCGGTGAGGGGGACCTCGACGTCGCCCTCCAGCAGCGCCGCGTGAGCGGGCAGCAGGTTGGCCGAGACCACGCGGATGCTCGGCAGCTGCTCCAGCAGCCACGGGAGGTGCTTGCGGATCCGGGGCAGCGACTCCGTCGAGCGGAGCACGAAGCGCACCAGCAGCTCGCCGTCGTCCTCGGTGGTGCCGTTGGTGGTGACGTGGACGTGCTTCAGCTCGCCGCGGCGAGCGGGGACGTCGTACGGCACGAGCGCGGCCCGGGTGACGAAGGCGCGCAGCGGCTCCATCGCCGCCGTGACCGACGGCGGGTACAGCCCGCAGGCGACGAGGTCGACCCCGCGGCCGGCGCCGTCGAGGATGCCGAGCAGCGGCGCCTCGACCGTGCCGCTCACCACCATCTTGGCGCGGTTGCGGAAACCCTCGGCCGGACCGGTGGCCGGTGGCAACCAGTGCGGCACGGTGGGCAGGAGGGCGGCCACGCGCTGCTGCGCGTCGGTGACCTGCACCTGCTCCGGGACCCCCATCAGCGTGCACGAGCGGCACGCCCCGGCGTCGAAGTAGTCGCACTGCACGGGACATCCTCTCGCGCCGCCGCTCGCGCCGGACCGGGCCCGCGGGCGGGGACCCGGTTCAGCGAGCGGCGACGGCCGCGGTCACCGCGCCGGTGAGGCGCACCAGGTCAGCGGGGGAGAGCTCCACGTCCAGCCCGCGCCTGCCGCCGCTGACCAGCACCGTCGGGTGCTCCAGGGCGCTGGTGTCGACGACGGTCGGCAGCCGCTTGCGCTGCCCCAGGGGGCTGATGCCGCCGCGCACGTAGCCGGTGGTGCGCTCCGCGGCGGCCGGGTCTGCCATGGCCGCGCGCTTGCCCCCGAGCGCCGCGCCGACCGCCTTGAGGTCGAGGGACGCGGAGACGGGCACGACGGCGACGCCGAGCGCGCCGACGACCTCCACCACCAGCGTCTTCAGCACGCGGGCCGGCTCGATGCCGAGGGCGTGCGCCGCCTCCAGGCCGTACCCGACCTCGGCCGAGACGGCGGCGTCGTGGGCGTAGGCGTGCGCCGTGTGCGCGACGCCGGCCTTCACCAGGGCTGCGGTGGCGGGCGTGCTGGCGCCCGCGGTCTTCTTGGCCACGGCTGACCTCAGTTGGGGTTGGGGGTCTCGGACGTGAGGTCCTGCGCGGGGAGCGACCGCAGCTCGCCCACGAGCACCTGCTCGGTGCGCAGCAGGGAGCGCTCCTCGCGCAGCCGTGCGGCGGTGTCGGGCAGCTCGAGCAGGCGCTGCCGCTCGGGGAGGTCGAGCACCATCCCCGCGAGCACCAGGTAGCTGAGCACCGACGGGTCCTGCGGGAGGCCCCCGACGACGCCGCTGGTGGAGATCCCCAGCTGCGCCCGGTAGCCGGACCACTCCACGGCCACGGCGGCCGCGAGGTCGCGCAGGGCGTCGTCGTCAGCGCCGAGACGCTCGGGCATCGGGCTGACCAGTCCGGTGAGGTAGGGGGTGCCGGCGGCCTCGTCGAGCCCGTCGAGGCGGAACCTGACGGCCCCGGAGGTGACCAGCTCGTAGCGGCCGTCACCGGGACCATCGGGCTCGGAGACGTCGCGGACCACCGCGCTGCAGCCGACGGCGTGCAGGTCGGCCGCGGTGTGGCGGGTGCCCGCGTCGCGCCCGTGCCGCAG
>JAKONM010000305.1 GCA_022701925.1 Microbacteriaceae bacterium | reverse complement strand
GCCCCTCCCGGGTTCGTCGGCTTCGAGGAGGGCGGCCAGCTCACCGAGAAGGTGCGTCGCAAGCCGTTCTCCGTGGTCCTCTTCGACGAGATCGAGAAGGCCCACCCGGACATCTTCAACTCGCTGCTGCAGATCCTGGAGGAGGGGCGCCTGACCGACGGTCAGGGCCGCGTCGTCGACTTCAAGAACACCGTCATCATCATGACGACGAACCTCGGCACCCGGGACATCTCGGGCGGGCCCGTGGGCTTCGTCGCCGAGGGCGACACCTCGACGAACTACGACCGCATGCGGGCGAAGGTCAACGAGGAGCTGAAGCGGCACTTCAAGCCCGAGTTCCTGAACCGCGTCGACGAGATGATCGTGTTCCCGCAGCTCACCAAGCCCGAGCTGCTGCAGATCGTCGACCTGTTCATCAAGCGGCTGTCCGAGCGCATGCTCGACCGCGACCTGACCGTGGAGCTGACGCTGCCGGCCAAGGAGCGGCTGATCGAGGTCGGGTTCGACCCGACGCTCGGCGCCCGGCCGCTGCGCCGCGCGGTGCAGCACGAGGTCGAGGACAAGCTGTCGGAGGAGATCCTGCACGGCACGCTCAACTCGGGCGACCACGTGCACGTCGACTTCAAGGACGGGCAGTTCGTGTTCACCACGGCCAAGCGCGACCAGCTGGTCGGCGCGACGGCGGGTGCGATCACGGACGGCAGCACCCCGGCCGAGTAGTCGTCGGCAGTACGACCGGGAGGGCGTCCACCGCGAGGTGGGCGCCCTCCTTCTTCCGTCCGGTCGGCCGGGCTCCGCGGCCGTGCTGCACACTGGACCGATGCCCTCGTTCACGATCCGCCGCGCCCGGGTGAAGGACGTCCCGGCGATCCAGTCGCTGATCTGGCCCCTGGTGCAGCAGCGCATCCTGCTGGGCAAGGACTCGGCCGTCCTGTACGGGGCGGTGCAGGAGTTCCGCATCGCGGAGGACGACCGGGGCCGCGTCATCGGCTGCGGCGCCTTGCACGTGATGTGGGACGACCTGGCCGAGGTGCGCACCGTCGCCGTCGACGCCGAGTGGCGCAAGCAGCGCGTCGGCCACGCCCTGCTCCAGCGGCTGGAGGAGGACGCCGTCGAGCTCGGCGTGAACAAGCTGTTCTGCCTGACCTTCGAGGTGCCCTTCTTCAGCGGTCACGGCTACTCCGAGGTCGGCGAGGGGCTGGTCGGCCCCGACGTCGTGGCCGAGCTGGCGCGCTCCGGCGACGAGGGCGTGGCCGAGTTCCTGGACCTGGCCCGCGTCAAGCCGAACACCCTCGGCAACACCCGCATGTTGAAGGTGCTGGAAAGCGGTCCGCAGGCGGCACCCAGCCGATTAGGGTAGCCACGCGGGCTCCAGCGCGGGGCGGGCCCGGCCACCACAGCCCTTCCGCGTCGTGATCCAGGGGAGTGGCGTGAGCGGACAGCGCCTCGAGTTCTTCGACGCCAGCGCCGTGCTCTTCGACCTGGACGGCGTCGTGACGCCGACCGCCGAGGTGCACATGCGGGCCTGGGCCACGATGTTCCAGGCCCTGTTCGAGCAGCGCGACGTCTCGCCGCCCTACGGCGACGCCGACTACTTCGAGCACCTGGACGGGCGGCCCCGGTACGAGGGCGTCGCGTCCCTGCTGGCCTCGCGCGGCATCGAGGTGCCCTGGGGCGACCCGCAGGACGCCGACGACGCCGACACCGTGTGCGGCATCGGCAACCGCAAGAACGCGGTGTTCTCCGCCCTGCTGGAGCGGGAGGGCATCGCCGCGTACCCCGGCACCCTGGCCGTGCTGGACCGGCTGGGCGAGATCGGCATCCCGGTCGCGATCGTCTCCAGCTCGAAGAACGCGGTGCCGGTGCTGGCCGCCGCCGGGCTGGCCGACCGCTTCCCGGTCGTCGTCGACGGCGTGGTCGCGGCCGACGAGGGGCTGCCCGGCAAGCCGCGGCCCGACATCTTCCTGGAGGGCGCGCGCCGGCTGCACGCGGAGCCCTCCGGCGCGGTCGTGGTCGAGGACGCCGTCAGCGGCGTCCAGGCCGGAGCCGCCGGCCGCTTCGGGCTCGTGGTCGGCGTCGACCGCGGCGCCGGAGCCGCCGAGCTGCTGCACGCGGGCGCCGACGTCGTCGTCGGCGACCTGGCCGAACTGCTGAAGCCCTGACGAGAGCGAGTGCTGCCGTGATCGATCGCGATCGCTACCCGGTCGACGAGTGGAAGCTCGTCGAGCGCATCTACTCCGAGGACCGCATGGGTCTGAGCGAGACCATCTTCACCGTCGCCAACGGCTACCTGGGCATGCGGGGCAACAGCTCCGAGGGCCGCACGGCCCACGAGCACGGCACCTTCATCAACGGGTTCCACGAGGTGTGGCCGATCCGTCACGCGGAGCAGGCCTACGGCTTCGCGGAGGTCGGCCAGACCATCGTGAACGTGCCGGACGCGAAGATCATGCGGCTCTACGTCGACGACGAGCCGCTGGTGCTCGACGTCGCCGAGCTGCTGACCTTCAACCGCGAGCTCGACCTGCGCGACGGCGTGCTGCGCCGCGAGCTGCTGTGGCTGACCCCCTCGGGCAAGCGCGTGCGCGTCGCCTCCAGCCGCATGGTGTCGTTCGTGGAGCGCCATCTGGCCGTGATGACGTTCGAGGTCACCGTCGAGAACGCCAACGCGACGGTGGTCGTCTCCAGCCAGGTGCTGAACCGGCAGGACGGCGAGGACGAGTTCGGCCGCACCGCGGAGGGCGGGGGCGGCGGCGCGGGCTTCGACCCGCGGCGCGCGGAGCGGCTGGCGGACCGCGTGCTGCAGCCGGTCGAGCACTGGCAGCAGGAGGACCGCACGGTCGTCAGCTACCGGGTGACGCACTCGCACATGACCCTGTCCGTGGTCACCGACCACGTCGTCGAGACCGAGAACGAGGTGCAGCACCGCGCCTCCGTGGGCCCGGACATCGGCAAGAACGTCTACCAGGTGCGGGCGCGCGCGGGCGTGCCGGTGAAGATCACCAAGGTCGTCGCCTACCACTCGTCGCGGGGGGTGCCGCCGCGCGAGCTGATCGACCGCGGCCAGCGCCTGCTCGACCGCGTGCTCGACGCGGGCGTCGACGAGCAGTACGCGCTGCAGCGCGAGTGGATGGACGCGTTCTGGGAGCGCAGCGACGTCGAGATCCCCGGGCAGCCCGAGGTCCAGCAGGCGGTGCGCTGGAACCTGTTCATGCTCGCGCAGGCATCCGCTCGCGCGGACTCCAGCGGTGTGCCCGCGAAGGGCCTGACGGGCAGCGGCTACAGCGGCCACTACTTCTGGGACACCGAGATCTACGTGATGCCCTTCCTCACGTACACGAGCCCCCTCTTCGCCCGGAACGCCATGAAGATGCGGGAGCGCATGCTGCCCGCGGCCCGCCGCCGGGCGCGGCAGCTGAACGAGGGCGGCGCCCTGTTCCCGTGGCGCACGATCAGCGGCGAGGAGGCCTCGGCCTACTACGCCGCCGGCACGGCGCAGTACCACATCAACGCCGACGTCGCCTACGCCATCGCGAAGTACGTGCGGGCCACCGGCGACAACGACTTCCTGGCGCGCGGCGCGATCGACATCGTGGTGGAGACGGCCCGGCTCTGGACGACGCTGGGCTTCTGGCGCCGCACCAACGGCACGTCCTTCCACATCCACGGGGTCACCGGCCCGGACGAGTACACGACCGTCGTGAACGACAACCTGTTCACGAACGTCATGGCCCGGTTCAACCTGCGCTACGCGGCCGAGAGCGTGCGGATCATCGCGGACCAGTTCCCCGAGGCCTACGCGCGGATGATCGACCGGGTCGGCTTCGACGAGTCGGAGATCGGGGAGTGGGAGCGCGCCGCGGAGGCGATGGTCGTGCCGTACTCCCGCGCCTTCAACATCCACCCGCAGGACGCCCACTTCCTGGACCGCGAGGTCTGGGACCTGGAGAACACGCCGCAGGACAAGCTGCCGCTGCTGCTGCACTTCCACCCGCTCGTGATCTACCGCTTCCAGGTGCTGAAGCAGGCGGACGTCGTGCTCGCGCTGTTCCTGCTGTCGGACGAGTTCTCCGACGAGATGAAGCGGGCGGACTTCGACTACTACGACCCGCTGACCACCGGCGACTCGACGCTGTCGGCGGTCGTGCAGTCGATCATCGCGGCGGAGATCGGCTACCGCGACCTGGCCATGGAGTACTTCGAGCACTCCCTGTTCGTCGACCTGGACGACCTGCACAACAACGCCAGCGACGGCGTGCACGTCGCGTCGACGGGCGGCGTGTGGAGCGCGCTGGTCTACGGCTTCGGCGGCATGCGCGACGCCGGCGGCCACCTGACCTTCGACCCGCGGCTGCCGGCGGACTGGCCGGAGCTGCGGTTCCGGGTGCGCTGGCAGGGCAGCCGACTGGTGGTCGTGGTGCGGCAGGACGCGCTGGAGATCGAGATGCTCTCCGGCGACGACGTGGAGCTCTCGGTGCGGGGCGAGCGGTTCACCGCGTCGACCTCGGCGGTGCTGCAGGTGCCGCTGGTCGGCCAGGGTCCCGACCTGCCGGGCAGGCCGACGGTCGCCCAGTTCGCGCAGACGCGCCGGGACGACGGGTCGCTGATGACCGCGAGCATCCCGACGCTGCCCGACTGGGAGGCGGACGAGGATCAGGGCTGAGCCCCGACCGTCGTCCAGGAGAGCCCGCCGCTGCTCGCCGGGAGCTCCTGGACGACCGGGCCGTGCCGCGGGCTCAGCGCGGAGCGACGGCCTCGAGGATCGCGTCGCGCAGGGTCGCGAGATCGGGACCGAGCAGGGTCGTGAAGCCCAGCCGCTTCGCCTCCGCCTCCCGCCGCGCCGCCTGCACCGCGGGCCGGATCTCACCCGCCAGGCTGATCTCGCCCGTGACGGCGACGTCGCCGCGGATCGGCCGCTCGGTCGCGGCGGAGCCGAGCGCCAGCGCGATCGCCAGGTCCGAGGCGGGTTCGGTGAGCCGCACGCCGCCGACGGTGGACACGTAGACGTCGTGCTCGCCCAGCCGCACGCCGCCGTGCCGCTCGAGCACGGCCAGCAGCATCGCGACCCGGCTGGCGTCCACGCCGTTGACCACCCGGCGTGGCGATGGGGCGTGCGACTTCACGACCAGGGCCTGCACCTCCACCGGGATCGCTCGGCGGCCCTCCAGCGCCAGCGTCACGCACGTGCCGGCCTCGGTGCCGATGGCACGGCTGAGGAACAGGCCGCTGGGGTCGGACACCCCGGCGATGCCGTCGCCCGACATCTCGAAGCAACCGACCTCGTCGGTGGGGCCGAACCGGTTCTTCACCGCGCGCAGGAAGCGCAGCGGGGTGCCGCGCTCGCCCTCGAAGTGGCAGACGACGTCGACCAGGTGCTCCAGCACGCGCGGGCCGGCGATCTGCCCGTCCTTCGTCACGTGCCCCACCAGCAGCACGGGCAGGTCGCGCTCCTTGGCGACACGGGTCAGGGAGGCGGCGACCTCGCGCACCTGGCCGGGGCCGCCGGCGAACCCGGTGGTCTCCGCCGACGACACGGTCTGCACCGAGTCGACGATCACCAGGTCGGGCTCCACCTGGTCGATCTGGCCGAGCACCACGGCCAGGTCGGTCTCGGCGGAGAGCCACAGCGTGGGGGAGAGCGCGCCGGTGCGCTCGGCGCGCAGCCGCACCTGCCCCGGCGACTCCTCGGCGCTGATGTACAGCACGCGGGCGCCGCCGGCGGCGACGTGCGCCGCCACCGCGAGCAGCAGCGTGCTCTTGCCGACGCCCGGCTCGCCCGACAGCAGGATCACCGAGCCCGGCACCACCCCGCCGCCCAGCACCCGGTCCAGCTCGGCCTCGCCGGTGACGCGGCGCGCGACGGAGTCCAGCGGCACCTCGCCGATCGGCTTCGCCTTGCGGGCGGCGGGCACGGTCGCCGCCTGCACCCGCCCGACCGCGGCCTCCGCCTCCTGCACGGTGCCCCAGCCCTGGCACTCCGGGCACCGGCCGACCCACTTCACCCCGCGCCAGCCGCACTCCGCGCAGCGGAAGCCGGGGGAGGCGGAGCGGGAGCGGGGGGCGGCCATGTCGTCGAAGATATGTGCGGGTGCCGACATCGCCCCGGGACGTGGAGCCCGTGTCGGGGAGCGGCCCGGCCCGGGCGCGCTGACGCCGATGCGGAGCGCAGCAGACCGTCGGCAGGCGCGCAGCCCGCCGTCGGCCGGCGCCCAGCCGCGCCGCGCCCCCGTGCGGGAGGATCAGCCGCACCCGAGCCGAGGAGACCGCCGATGACCGACCGACTCGTCCATCTGCGCGACGGGCGCTCGCTGGGCATGACCGGCCTCGGCGACCCCGCGGTCGATCGCATCGTCGTCTTCTGCCACCCCGCGCCCGGCTCCAGCGGCTTCGACCCCGACCCGCCGATCACCAACAAGTGGGGCGTGCACGTGGTCTCGGTGGACCGGCCGGGCTACGGCTCGTCCACGCCGCTCGCCGACGACGTGCAGCCCTCGATCACCGCGCGCGCCGACGACCTGGCCGAGTACCTGGGCACCGTGATCCAGCAGGCCCGCGAGACGGGGCGCACGCCGATCGACC